>JAZKSG010000039.1:0-10819 GCA_036626215.1 Thermoplasmatota archaeon | reverse complement strand
TAGGTGGAATAGACATTGAAACCTCATTGCAATCACAAGACGATGATGTTCAAATAAAACAAGTATCTTTCTATATAGATAACCGTCTAAAACATGAGGATACAACTGCGCCATATAAATGGACGTGGGATGAAAAAATAATTGGTAAGTATACCATCAAAGTAGAGGCATATGATTCAACAGATAATATGCTCGATAGCGACCAGATCGAAGTATCAATCTTCAACCTAGATTTGAAATAAAGAAATATATAGAAACATAATGTGTAGGATTTAAACTCAATTAATAATCTAAAAAAACTTTTTTTAATTTTTTTTTTATTGGTTGAGCATCTCTATTTTTTTGATCATATCTTGATGCCATTGATTCAAACATTTTTTTGCTTTATTTTTTATTTTTTCAGTTTGGCTACATTTATATATATGGTAGTATCCTCCACGATCTAATGTTTTAGTTTCTTTTACACACATTCCGCATTTTTCTAGTTTTTGTAAAGAGCGATAAACTGTACTCCTCTCTTTACCGACTTTTTTCGCTAAATCAGATGCGTTTATCTCCCCTGTTTCTCTTAGCTTTTTAAAAATTTGTATATCTCGTTCGTTTAGGTTAAAAATACATTTTATGGCATCTTCACAATCCATTTCTTTAGTAGGTTCTTTGATTCTCATATAGCTATTTCTATGTTATGTGTTTTATAACATATAACGGTTGTGTAAATATATGACACAAACGATTTTTTTAAAAAATTGTTATGTTATCTCTATCTTGCTGTCATTCATTTCAGATAACTTCTGCTCAATCTTTATCCACCGAGTTACATCTCTAGATATCCCTGCAGTACCAATAATGTTTCCATCTTCATCAAAACGAGGAACCTTTGTAACGGAAACCCAATGTTTAGAACCATCTTTCCGAGTTATTTTCTCTACTTTATCGATGATAAATTTACCAGTATTCAGAACTTTGTTATCATCTTCAAAGGAACGCCTAGCTTCATCTTCAGGCATAAAATCAAAATCTGTTTTACCAATCATATCTTCAGGCTCTACATCATGATGTCTAGCCTTAGCTTTATTAACTAAGATAAAACGGTTTTGCTCATCTTTAAAGTAAATGCTATCCGGTACATTATCCAATAAAGTCTGGAGTAAACTATGTTCCTTAGCAAGTTTAATCTCTGCTTCTTTACGATCACTTATATCTCTAACTACTACAACAAAATTATCAACCTCGTTATCCTGACGTGTAACCAAGAAGAAGGAACTAATTTCTACATTCAAAATGTTACCATTTTTATTCTGGATTTCTGTCTCCTGGGTTTTGGCTTCTTTATCGGATAATAGATCACCAAATTGTTTAACCACTATAGGGAGAGATTTAGGAGTTAGTAGATCCATACTTAAAAAATTCTCACCGGTAACTTCTTCTTTATCTAAACCAAACATTTCAAGAGCGCGGCTATTGATATCAACTATTTCTCCTCTGGAATCAAGTACAAAGGTGCCATCAACAGTACTTTCGAATAAACTTCTATACTTCTCTTCACTCTCCTTAAGTTTCCGTTCTGCTTTTTTACGATCAGAAATATCTCTGATGACTCCAATAGAACCAACAGGGCTATTCTCGGAATCTTTTATGACACTAACAGAAAGATCGACATCTAGAAGATCCCCATTTTTCTTAATCATCTTTGTTTCAAGATGATGCTGCATACCTTTCTCACGAATTTTTTCATCTCTTATCTTCATCCATTCATCTGAAGGATAGAGTTCTTTGACTGGAGTTTTATATAACTCCTCTTCGGTCTTACCCAACATTTTCTCAGTGTATTCATTCCAATCGATAATTCTTTCTTGTTCATCAGAGATCGTTATAGCTACAGCAGAGTTTTCAAAGATAGATCTATATCTTTCTTCAGATGCCTTCAGTTTTTTTTCTGCTTTTTTACGATCTGTTATATCTCTTATCAAAGTAAGCATAACAGGTTTATTATTTACAGTGAAAAGAGAAACACTTACATCCACTGGTAGAGTAGATCCATCCTTCCTAACGTTTCTAGATTCAAAATTAAGCCCTCCTTTAGAGGATATCTCCTCCATCAAAGGTTCCCACTCGACGTCGCTGGGAAAAATGTTTTGAAGAGAAATATCAGATAGTTCTTCCCAACTGTAACCTAACAGTTCACAGGAACGCCAGTTAGCTTCTATAATTTCTCCCTCTAGATCAGTTAGAAAAACTGCGGCGTTGACCTGCTCAAATAAAGTCCTGTAACGACCGTCTGACGACTCTGATAAAAAATCTTTTTTCTTTTCTTTTTCTAACATGTTGCATCCCAAAATGAATGTAAGAGGTTCTATCCTACTCATTCAACTCAAAATTGTTTTATCAATAATGTGAAATGTGTTTTTAGTTATTTAAACTTACTTTATTAGTATAACACTCATTGATTCAAAAAAAATCTTTATTGACTATATTTTTGATAACTCTTCTTTTAACTCATCTATAATGTCTACGGGGGTTGGATCTGTTTTTCGTAATATAGCGAGGTAACAGCTGATGAAATCGCCTATATACATTGCGTACATCATTTTAGATAGTCGTTTTTCTCCTTTTATGGAGATCTCTATGACATTGGCAGCGACATCGTTATACAGTTTTTTCATAAAATCAAGTCTTTTCTTTAGATATACAGATTCTCTTTTATCATCTCTAAACAGGATACAGCTGAAATTTTTGGATGCCTCTGGGTTACTTGACCATCCAACTAGATCGTTATGGGTACACTCTGATACTTCGTCACATCTAGCTATCACTTTGCTGTTTTCGTTGAACTGTTGTCTCCATCTTAGAGCTATAGGATTATAGATGTCCCATCCATAGATTTGTGGTATCTTACCATGTATCTTAGTGGCTATACGTTTCGCATAGTTTTTATCTGTTTCAACATCTTTTTTGTTTCGATTCCTTATCTCCTCAGCCAGATCTATTGTTTCATCTATCTCAGATTGAGGTATTTTTTTGAATATACCTGTTTTTTTTAGAGCAAATAAAGACGAAAAGAGTAGATAAGCCGTTGCTGCTCTAGGTTGAAAACCACCGGGTATTTGGATATAAGGTATCTCACGTTTTTTACAATGCTCCTGTAGTTTTCCTCCAGAGGTTATAGCTATTATCTGACATTTTTTTTGGTAAGCATGTTTGAAAGCGCTTAATGTTTCTTCTGTGTTTCCAGAGTAGCTCTGTACAAATACAAGAGTGTTTTTATTGGTCCATCTAGGCAGGTCGTATCTACGATTTACAAAAATAGGTATATCAATTTTGTTTGATAGAAAAGTCTGCAGTATGTCACCAGATATTGCTGATCCACCCATACCAGTTATTATGATATCGTCTATTTTGTAGAGTTTTTCAAGACTTGTTTTTTGTACGATTTCTTTTGTTTCTTTTATCTGATCTGGAAATTTTTCTACATCTTCAAGCATCCCTGATCTGTCTATCTCTGAAATTTTTTTTAAATCATCTAACATTAAGAAGATTCTCCCTCAACATTTTTTTTGTTTATGTAATTATTTGGACTGTATTTAGATATTTTCATAGAAATATTAGGTCAACAGCTGATGATAAGTGTTTTCTTTTTGGGTAGAAAAATGTGACATTTTTTTAACCGAATGTTTTAAAAATATTCTTTTTTTAGTTGTTTTTATGATTATTACCTCTCAGAAGGATTTTAAAGACATTCTACAGAAAGTTGACGGGAGATCTGTTTTTGTTGTAGGTTGCGATGAATGTGCTGATTTATGCCATACTGGTGGAAGAGAAGAAGTTGAAGATATGAAGAAAAAATTGAAAGAAGAGGGAAACAAAGTGTGTGGCTCTGTGATTTTGGATCCTGCTTGTCATCTTCAAAATGATAAACGTCTTTTTAGAGAACATAGAGGGGAGTTAGTGGATTCAGAGGTTGTTTTGGTTTTAGCTTGTGGGAATGGTGTTCAAACTGTCTCTAAGGTTTTAGATGACAAAGATGTGGTTGCGGGTCTTGATACATTTTTTTTAGGTGAGATTAGTCGGCTGAATTCTTTTAAGAAACAGTGTGAAATGTGTGGAAAATGTATAGTTGATGCTTTTGGTGGTTTTTGTCCTATTGCTTTATGCCCAAAAAATATGTTGAATGGTCCTTGTGGTGGATCTGTTGATGGAAAATGTGAAATCGAGGGGGAGATGGATTGCGTCTGGGACAGGATTTATAAGACCCTGAAGAAGAAAGGCAGGGTCGATCTTCTAAAGAAGATTAAACCAGCTAAGGATTGGTCTAAAACAAGAAAAAAGGAGGTATAAAAAGTGGGTTCTTATAGAAGCAATCTTGAACGCGTTCTTTCAGAAGATAAGTTTGCTGTCACTGCAGAGATTGGCCCTCCTAAAGGTGCCGATAGATCTAGAATATCGGATAAAGCTGAGTTGTTAAAAGGTTACGCAGATAGTTTTAATGTTACTGATAATCAGACAGGGGTTGTACGTTTGTCTAGCTTAGCTGGTAGTTGTATATTGTTGGATATGGAATTGGAACCAGTTTTGCAGATGTGTTGTAGAGATCGTAATCGTATTGGTTTGCAGAGTAATGTATTGGGTGCGGTTGCTTTAGGCGTAAAAAATATGCTTTTTGTTACTGGCGATCATCAGTCTTTTGGTAATCATCCTTCTGCTAAAGGTGTTTATGATTTGGATTCTATTCAGCTTATCCAAATTGTAAAAAGGATGCGGGATGAAGGTGTTTTTCAGAGTGGAGATAAAATTATTTCTGGTCTTCCAGATGTTTTTATTGGAACTACTGCTAATCCTTTTGCAGATCCGCGTGATTTGCATTTAATTCGGTTGGAGAAAAAAGTTAATGCTGGAGCAGAATTCATTCAGACTCAAAGTGTTTTTAATGTGGAGAGGTTTAAAGAATGGATGGAGTTAGTTCGCGATAGAGGTATTGATCGCTCTGTTTATATTCTTGCAGGCGTCACCCCTCTTAAATCGGTTCGTATGGCTGAGCGGATGAAGTTCGAAGTTCCTGGTGTAGATATTCCTGATGAGATTTATGAGAGAATGAAAAATGCTTCTAATCCTAGGGATGAGGGTTTTAGGATTGCTTCAGAACTTATTAGGGATGTCAGAAGCGTTAGTGGTGTAGATGGTTTGCATATTACTGCTTTGTTCTGGGAGGAAATAATTCCTCAGTTAGTTGAGAGGACAGGGTTGTTACCTCGGCCTTAAATTTTGTTTGCAACAAAGTAGTTTTTTTTATTTGTTTTTTTGGCGTTTTGTCTTTTTTCCACCAAATTTTTTTATATTGTTAAATGAGAACAATTAACGTGCTACTATATATCAATATATTTGTGGCAAGGATGAAAGGAAGGTGAAAGCAACGAAATTAAGAAAGAAACTTTTGACAATCGCCGTTTTAATACTATTTTTAAATATGATATTTGGTACACAATATGCTGTAACCAAAGTAAGATATGAATACTACATCCTTCACCCCTGTGAAACAAATATACGATATATAGGCTCTGATAACGCATCCGACGGAAAAAGAATGCTACGCGTGGAAGGAGACAATGTCACAAACATCCGAATTAAACTTTTCTTAGGAAAAAATTTTACCACCAATCAACAAAACTACTACAGCGCAGCTTTCGGAATTGTAAACGAACAGAAAAACGACTTAAAAATTACACATATAAACGTTACTTCCAACCAGTCCACATATCTAAGAATATGGCTGCATGGTGATCGTGATGCCAATGCTAACAATACAAACAATGATAACAGTAGCGTGTTAATGTGGGACAACGAAACTATGGTCAACGCCAGTAATACTACAGCATGGACGCTTGCAACCGGCGACGGAAACACAAGCAACATGTGTTATAACATTTCTGATAGAACAAACTGTAGTATCCCTACCCCATGGGACGAAACCGCCCACGTTAGATACTCAATGAATGATAACAACGCCGTAAGCGGCCTATCTGATTTTGTATGGATCCAAATAGCAGTAGATATACCCGAAATCGCAGATAGCGTAGGTCTACATACCGGAACAGTCTGGGTTCACCTCCAATCAGAAGGATAAAAAATTAACAGTAAACTATGTAAAGCCTTTTTTTATTACCGCAACACAGTAAATATCTCAAAAAATAATCTATTTGGGGGAAAAATTCTATGGTAAAAAACGAGATGAAAAAAATTCTGGTAACTGGTGCAGTTGGTCAGATAGGTTCAGAACTTACTATGGCTTTACGTGAAAAATATGGTAACGAAAACGTTGTTGGTTGCGGCCGTAAAACCAAACCCGGAAAGGAACTCAAGGAATCTGGACCCTTTGAAATGGGAGTTGACGTCACCAACAGAGACGTTTTAGAAAAAGTGGTTGACAAATACGATATTGATACCATCTACAATATGGCAGCTATACTCTCCGCGGTTGGTGAAGAAAAACCGTTGCTTTGTTGGAATGTAAACATGGATGGTTTACACAACGTTTTAGAAGTAGCACGTGAACGAGATATGACCCGAGTTTTTGTTCCAAGTTCAATAGCTGTTTTTGGACCTGAAACACCTAAAGAAAATACACCTCAAGAAACTGTTCTTAAACCCCGTACAATGTATGGTGTCACTAAAGTTTCAGGAGAACTATTAGGTGATTACTATTTCAGAAAATTTGGTTTAGATGTTAGAGGTCTTCGTTACCCCGGCATTATAAGTAGTGAAACATTGCCAGGCGGAGGAACTACGGATTATGCCGTTGAGATTTTTTATGAAGCTATTAAAAATAAGAATTACACTTGTTTTTTGAAGAAGGATGCTCGCCTCCCTATGATGTATATGCCTGATTGTATAAAATCTACTATTGATTTTATGGAGGCAGATGTAGATGACCTAGAACATCATTGTGATTTCAATGTTACTGCTATGAGTTTCTCTGCTGGTGAACTCGCCGAGGAGATTAAAAAACACATTCCAGATTTCGAAATTAGTTTTGAACCTGATTATAGACAGGATATAGCTGAATCATGGCCGAGTAGCATTGATGACACTCCTGCTCGTGAAGAATGGGGTTGGCAGCCTGACTATGATTTAGAGTCGATGACTAAAGATATGATAGAGAAACTTAGTAAAAGACATGAAGAGGGGAATCTTTACAAAGAATAAAAAAACCTCTTTTTTTAATTATTTTTTCTTTACCATAAAGTTTTATGCTTCTTTTTATATTATCTTTTTTTGTGGAGTGTGTATTATATTATGCAGAAAGTTGAGGAGATTAAGGGTAATATGAATGTGGATATAGAGAGTATTAGAGGTTTTTTGGGTGATGAGGCTGATTATCTTTTAGATTTTAGTGAACCTAAGATTAGTAAGGATCGCCTGTATATTCCGGGTCCTGATTTTGTTGACAGGGTATTCCGAGAGTCTGATAGACCTAATAGAGTTCTTCGTAATCTGCGTTCTATTTTTAATCATGGTCGTTTAGCTGGAACGGGTTATGTTTCTATTTTGCCTGTTGATCAAGGTATTGAGCATAGTGCTATGTCTTCTTTTACTCCCAATCCTGATTATTTTGATCCTGATAAGATTTTAGAGCTTGCAATTAATGGAGGTTGTAACGCAGTTGCATCTACATTGGGTGTTCTTGGTTCAGTTGCCCGTAAATATTCTCATCGTATCCCCTTTATCGTCAAAATTAATCATAATGAGTTGTTGAGTTATCCGAATAAATATGATCAGAGGATGTTTGCTAGTGTTGAACAGGCTTGGGATATGGGTGCTGCTGCTGTTGGCGCCACAATCTATTTTGGGTCTTCTAAAGAGCTTTGTAGTCGTCAGATAGAAGAGGTTAGTAAGGCGTTTAAACGTGCCCATGAATTAGGTATGGGGACTATTTTATGGTGTTATCTTCGTAACTCTGCTTTTAAAACTGAAGGAAAGGATTATCATTCTTCAGCGGATCTTACTGGTCAGGCCAATCATCTAGGTGTGACATTAGAGGCAGATATAGTTAAACAGAAGCAGGCTACTTTGAATGGTGGATATATTGCTCTTAATAAAGGCGAGACAAAGTTTGGCCGCATGGATAAAGATGCGTATACTAGGCTTTGTTCTGATCATCCTATAGATCTGGTTCGTTGGCAAGTAGCTAATTGTTATATGGGTCGTGTAGGTTTGATTAATTCTGGTGGAGCTTCTGGTGAGAATGATTTTGCTCAAGCTGTCCGAACTGCTGTTGTGAATAAACGTGCTGGCGGTATGGGTATGATTTCTGGTCGTAAAGCTTTTCAGCGCCCCGTGGAGGAGGGTGTAAAACTTCTGAATGCTATCCAAAATGTTTATCTCTGTGATGATGTAACGATAGCATAAAAAAACTATTTTTTCACTTTTTTCTGGTTTTCCAAAATTTATTTATAGTGCAACTAACATCACCAATTTAGGTATACCTAAAAATTGTTGCTTTATGGAGAAACAGATGCAAAAATGAACAAAAGAACGATACCTCTGACAGATCTTCCAAGAGAAAAAGAAGGAAAAATAGTGAATCTAAGAGGAGGACACGGTTTTAGAAAAAAAATCGGAGTTATGGGTCTAAGAGAAGGACAACATGTAAAAGTGCTAAGCAAACAACCCTTCCGAGGACCTCTAACTGTAAAAGCAGGAAAAAACCATGTTACTCTTGGGAGAGGAATGGCCAGAAAGATTATAGTTGAAGTAATATGACCAAAAAAATAGTTTTAATGGGCAATCCAAACGTCGGAAAAAGCGTCGTTTTCTCAAGACTAACCGGAGCAAATGTCGTAGCTTCAAATTATCCTGGTACAACAGTTGATTTTGCAAAAGGAAAAATGCGCTTAAATGGTGAGGATGCTGAAATAATAGATGCACCTGGCACCTACTCACTTGATCCTAGTAACAAAGCTGAAGAAGTAGCATTAAAAATGCTAAAACAAGCCGATATAGTGATAAATGTCGTTGATGCTACTAACCTCGAGAGAAACCTCTATCTTACACTCCAACTTTTAGAACGAGACATACCAGTAATACTAGCCCTGAACATTTGGGATGAAACAAAACACCTCGGAATAGAGATCAACGAAAAAAAACTTGAGGAAATCCTCGGCGTACCCGTAGTACCCACGGTTAGTTTAACCGGAGAAGGAATCAAAAAACTTGTATCTCATATAAACCAAGCAAAAACAAATAAAAAAATTAAACCTACTAGTGAAGAAGCAAGATGGATAGAAATCGGCGACATCATAAAAAAAGTGGAAAAAATAAGTCATCGTCATCATACCCTTAGAGATAGAATCTCAGATTTAACTATAAACCCTGTCACAGGAATTCCTATAGCTGTTTTAGTTATACTCTCTGCTTTTTGGATAGTCCGACTTATTGGAGAAGGACTAATAAACTTTATTTTAGACCCAATTTTTAATGAATTTTATCTTCCTTTAATCAAAAATCTCAGCGAATGGCTTGGACCAGGCTACATACACAAACTCTTAATAGGGCCATATGGACAAGAGATCGACTTTATCGAATCACTGGGTCTTCTAACCACCGGGTTATATGTGCCTTTTGCAATGGTTTTACCCTATATCGTTGCTTTTTACTTTATGCTTTCAATTTTAGAAGACAGTGGTTATATGCCCCGTCTCGCTACCCTGGTAGACAACATCTTCCATAAACTTGGAATGCATGGTCATGGCATCATCCCTATGTTTTTGGGTTTGGGATGTAATGTACCTGGTGCTTTATCCACCCGTACATTGGAAACCCGTAAACAACGTTTTATCTCAGCCACTCTACTCGCCATTTCCATACCCTGTATGGCTCAAACAGCGATGATTTTCGGTATACTTGGGACTTATGGGGTAAGATATATCCTGTTAGTATTCTTAGTTTTAGGTATAGTATATACTGTAATGGGCTTAATTTTAAACAAAATGATTAAAGGAGAAAGTCCAGAAATTTTTATGGAAATCCCACCATATAGACGCCCAAGTTTTAAAACAGTTCTTAAAAAAACCTGGATGCGTATTAAATGGTTTCTAAAAGATGCGATACCCTACCTATTTTTTGGAGTAGCAGGTATAAACATCCTATATGCGGTTGGATTTCTAACATGGCTAGGAGAAGTGTTGGAACCCGTTATGCAGACTTTGTTTGGATTACCTGGAGATGCAAGCTTAGCTTTGATCACTGGTTTCCTTCGTAAAGACTTGGCTGTAGGAATGCTTCTTCCTCTTGATTTAGCACCTATGCAGCTTGTTATAGCCGCTACAATATTAACCATTTATTTTCCATGTGTAGCAACGTTTGCCGTTTTGTTTAAAGAACTAGGTCTAAAAGACATGGCTAAATCTGTTTTAATTATGATAGGAACTGCGATATCAGTAGGTTTCATTTTAAAATTGATTTTATTAGGAGTATAAAAAAGTATGAAACGAAAAACCATTGAAGATTACGTTGAACTCATATATAACATCCAGAAAAAACAGGGAAAAGTACATACAAATGATATAGCTAAAGAACTTGATATTAAACCATCAAGTGTGACAGAAGTACTTCAGAAACTCGGTGAAGAGGGATATATCAACTATAAAAAATATAGCGGGGTGACACTCACCACTGAAGGAAAAAGACTTGCGATAAAAACAAAAGATAAACATGAGATTTTGAAAGATTTTCTAAATTCACTTGGAGTTAAAGAAAACATAGCAGAGGAAGACGCCTGCGAAATGGAACATATACTTCATCCTCAAACCATGAACGTTATAATCAA
>JAZKSG010000038.1:0-11790 GCA_036626215.1 Thermoplasmatota archaeon | reverse complement strand
ATATTCTTTTTCTATTTCCTGGAAAAAAGAAGTTTCTTATAAAACCTTTCCATTACCAATTAGTTGTTCTAAGAATCTACATTAAAAGAAAGATATAAAATATGATGCTATAGGGGATATTGTAAAAAAATGACTGTAAACTTAGTAGTTGGAACCCAATGGGGTGATGAAGGAAAAGGAAAAGTTGTAGACTATCATTCAAAAGATGCAGATTACGTTGTAAGATTCCATGGGGGCAATAACGCCGGGCATACCATAAAAGTGGGTGACGAAATTTATAAGCTACACGTGACTCCTTCTGGAGTTATACAGGGTAAAACCGGTGTGATAGGTAACGGTGTAGCACTCGACCCAAAGATTCTAAATGAAGAGATAGAAAGTTTAAAAGAGAGAGGAATCAAACCACATCTTTTGATAAGTGACCGTGTCAATATAATTATGCCTTATCATAAAAAACTGGATGGAGCAGAAGAAAAATTAAGAGGAGATAAAAAAATTGGTACCACCCAAAGAGGTATCGGTCCTTGTTACAGTGATAAAATAGCTCGTAAAGGAATAAGAGCAATAGATCTTCTAGATAGACAGACATTGAAAGAAAAACTGGATAGAATAATACCGGTTAAACAACGATTATATGATGTCTATAACATTGATGAAAAAATTGATAAAAAACAGCTTTTAAAGGATTATCTCCAACAAGGGAAGAAACTAAGGGAATATATTACGAGGACACATGTTGAACTCAATCAGGCTATAAAAGAGGGTAAAAACGTTTTATTTGAAGGCGCCCAAGGTACCATGTTAGACGTAGATTTTGGCACTTATCCATATACTACTTCATCTCATACCGTAGCAGGTGGTGCAAGCATCGGAGTAGGAGTGTCTCCCTCTGTTTTAGATGAAATTATAGGTATCGTTAAGGCGTATACCACCAGGGTTGGAGAAGGTCCTTTGCCTACAGAGCTTTCTGATGAAAACGGTAAACATCTACAAGAGAAAGGACATGAGTTTGGTACAACTACTAGTCGCCCTCGTCGTTGCGGATGGCTAGACTTGGTGGTAGTAAATCATTCCTGTAAAATATCTGGTGTAACACAGATAGCGTTGACTAAACTTGATGTTTTAAACGGTTTAGACAAAGTAAAAATATGTACCGCCTATAAGTTAGATGGTAAAAAAATTGATTATTTCCCTGCAGATATCAATCAAGTTGAGAGATGTATACCAGTTTATGAAGAGTTTGAAGGTTGGGATGAATTCCAGAGTTCTCCTCAGTCTTTAGAAGATCTTCCAGAGGCTACTCAGCGATATATTTCCTTCATAGAACAAAAATTGGATATACCAATATCTTTGGTATCAATTGGTCCAGATCGAGAAGAAACTATTCAGTTATAAAAAAAATTTATTTTTTTATTTTTTCTACCTGATAAGCTGTTTTTATCCATTTTAGATAAGAATTACAGGCTGCTCTTAAAGAACTGAGATCTTCTGCCTTGATTGTGATAAAAAACTTTTTTTGAATTGTTTTTGCTTCAACATTGGTTTTGGGTATCCTTTGTTCTATCTCAGGCTGTATTGAATCCGCTATGAGTTTAGCGTCATCTTCATTGTCAAAAGTTATTTTTATCTCTGCTTTTTTCATCTTTTTTGTCCTTAAAATCAAAGAAAAGAGTTTAGATTGAAGATATAATAAAAAAATAACGTTTTATTTGGATTTTATTTTTTTGGCTACTGTAGGGCGCTCTTTATAAAATAGTTTACTTCCACAGTAGGGACATTGCATACCGATGTTTTTCACATCAAATTTTACGCTTTTTTTACATAAACCACATTTGTAACCAGGCATAAATCTATTTTTCACCTCAGCTAAAACTATTTTATTCTTCTAGTTCTTCGTCAGGCATAGCGGGTGTTTCATCGATTTCTCCACGCAGCATCTTTTTGACGTTTCGTCCTGTCTCTGTAGTTGGTGTATATGCTCCACCGGCAAACTTGTTTTCGCATTTCCTACATTGCCATATACCTGTGCTTACTCTTTTAACTTTTTTATGACCGCAACTAGGGCATTTATGTTTTGCTCTCTGTATTTTTTCGATGTTTCTAACCCGTGTTCGAGGTCTAACACCATATCTGCTTTGGAATCTACCTGATGGTCCTACTTTTTTTGTTCTTTTAGCCATTGTTTATTCCCACGCTTTTATACAGTTGTTTACGTATTTTTTTACTATTCTCGATGGAGTTTTTCATAACTTTTTTTATCTCGTCAACACTGAAACTTCCATTTAAACCTTTCTGCATAGCTCTTATATCTCCATTTTCATCGGTAGATACCGTTAATCTAGCTTCAGCTATTTCATCTTCGTCTAGACATGGATCTATAACCACGTTTTCTCCGAATTTAACTGATGTACATGAAATCGGTGGGTTTTCTTTTAGTGGTATTGGATAATCTTCACCTAGTTCAAACCGTTCCGCTGGCACCGTTGTAGTAAATAATGCTGCTAAAGCTGCTAGTGAACAAGCATCAAAAAGGTTTCCATCGTAGTCTAATACATGTAGATCTATAAAAGATATCCATATCTTTTCTCCTTCTTCTATACATAGTTTGTCGAATTCTATAACGTTTGCCTCTCTTATTCCTCGATCTACTACACGAGCTAGTTCGATGGCATCTTCACGTGGTGGCCCTGCTTCAAAATCAGGTGAAGCAAGAGGAATTAATTCTGCAGCTGTAGTCATAACTCCTTCATCCGGTGTATCTGGATAAGGTTCACCTACATCCATTTTGATTCCGGCCATCACTTGGGTGTTACCTATTTTTACTTTTGCAGATCCTTCTGCACGAGATATAACACCTGGCTCTATCTGTATCTCTCTAAATTCATTGAATTTTCTTCCATCAACTCTTTTTCCTTTTTTTGCAAGGTTTTCAAGGTGATCACGTTTTATCGACGGAGTTATACTCATAATTTATTTTCCTCCCTTTTTATCTGATTGATATCTGTTTAAAAGTGCTTTCTTTTGAATCTCAGATACGGTGTGACATCCTTTTATAGCCATATCAAGTGCTTGATTAAATTCCTCTTCGGTTAGATGTCCATCCATCTGTAGTAATAGTATTTCATCTGTACGAGGGGATATCGCTATAGGTAGATCTGCCTGTCCATATTGATCTTCTTCTTTCCCTAAATCAAGAACTACTGTATCTGCTATTTTTCCAGCTGCACAAGCTACAGGTATATCTTTCATGGGGATACCTGCGTCGGCTAGCGCTACTCCAGCGGCGGTTAATCCTGCACATCGTGTTCCTGCTTCTGCCTCAAGTATTTCAATGTTTACATCGATAGCTGCTCTGGGGAAACGACCGGTTAACACTACTTTTTGGATAGCCTCTGATGTCACCTTTGATATTTCTCTGCTACGTCTATCTGGCCCAGGTCTTTTTCTATCGTCGACGCTGAAAGCCGCCATGTTGTAACGAGCGTTTATGATTGCCTGAGTAGGATCCTGTATATGTCTAGGTATAGCCTCTCGAGGGCCGTATACAGCAGCTATAACTTTGTTACCGCCCCATTCAAGGTAGCAGCTGCCTTCAGCTCGATGGAGTACACCTACTTCAATTTTTACTTCACGGAGATCTTCAGGTTTCCTTCCGTCTTGTCTCTTTCCATCCGAATTCATTAATTTAATGTCTGATTCCATCTTATATTACACGTCCTATTAGATTATTATATCTCTTTTTAATTTTTATCCTGATTTTTTAACATTTTTTCTACTCTATCTGTTAAACCAAAAGATAATGATTCATCTTCTATCATACGAATAGCTTTTCTAACTTTTTCGATACCTTCTTCGTTGCCTTCAACCCATATACGGCCATTACGGCCAACCTTCACACGGCAACGGGTATATTTTTTTAACAGTTGAATCATTGATCCTTTTCGGCCAATAATTCTTGGGATCTTAGTCGGCTCTACATCTATAACTAAGCCTTCGTTGATTTTGGCTAAGTTTCTATCATTCATAGTTATCTGCACTTTTTTTTCATGATCCACTTCTGAAACTTTTGCCATTATGCAATCACCAGCGTTTAAATACTTTGTGGTTTCGTTGAAATCTACATCCCAAGGTACCTCGTTTACATGTAAAAGCGCCGGATATGGGCCGTTGATGTCGACGAGCCAACAGGATGACATAGGCTTATCGACTATGCCTATGACAAGATCATCCTCAATAGGATTATACTTTCCTTTTAACGGAACCACGTTTATGTATCCTGATCTTTTGTTGAGAATACCAATGTTTTCAGCATATATTTTACCTTTCTCTACAAAAGTACCTGAACCTGGTTTATCGCGTTTGACTTCACCTAACAGTTGACTAGGTATAACTATTTCACGTTTTTTTTCTGCCATAAAAAACCCCTAAAATAATTAATTTGACTATTCTATTAAAAAACATCTTCATTTTAAAATTTTTGTAGATACGTCACCTTTTGTTAAATTGTTAAGTTTTTCATAAAGTTTATTCTGCATCCCTGCAGGGATACGTATAATACCAATCCATGACCCGTCTGACTGCCATTCCTCACGTTCTAAGTTACCCATTTTTCTTACTACCCCATATGCTTTACCAGTATATTCTGGAGGAATCTTAACGGAGACCCGCACTTGTTCCATAGATATAGGTATGATAGAACGAATAGCTTCAATTGTCTCCTTTACTTGTTCCCGTACAGGTTTGAAGGGATCTACGTGGATGTTCGCTTCTTTCATCGCTCTTTCTATCCGTTGACGTGGATGAGGGGATTGACTTTTTGGGTCCATAGCGTTCTTGGTTATATATTCTACAATCCTCTTCCTTTTATCATCCTGCATTTTATGACGTTGCTCAGTGGTAAGCTGTATGTCTCCTTTAACAATAATTTTTTTAGCGATTTCTTCTACATCTTTGGTGCCAAAAGCTTCTTCTAAAGTTTCCTCTGAAGCATGCATTCCTTTTTTTGCGTCTTTGAAAACTTCGTCAATAGCGAGATTTTTAATGACATCTATGTCTTTACCATCTATTAAATCAGCAGCTGCATATGGGTCGACTAAAACCTCGAAATGTTCTCCTTGTCTACTTAAACGAGCGATAACAGCGTCATCCAGACTAACCAAATTATTTTCCTCCGATCACATTTTTCACGTATTCTTTAGTTTTTTTATCAGGAAGGATATGGAATTTCTTTTTCTCATCTACTATACCCATTTCTGCAGCTTCTGGATTAAGTTTCCCTTCTGTAGCTTTCTCCATGGCTTTAACAGCTAATTCTATTGCTTCTTCCTGTGACATATCTTTTTTATAATTACTTTCAAAAAAGTCCATAGCGGCGTTTCTTCCTGCTCCTTCGCTACTTGCTTTATATTCCATTAAAGCCCCAGAGGGATCAGTTGAAAACAAACGTGGACCTGAGTCATCAACACCAGCAATCAAGAGGGCGGTACCAAATGGTCGTACTCCTCCATATTGGGTATATTTCTGTTTAAAATCACAGATGTCTTTCACCAGAGTTTTAACCTGAATTTTTTCATCATATGTAATTTCGTTTATCTGTGCATCAATCCGTGCTCTATCTATCAAAGCACGTGCGTCGGCTACTAAACCTGATGTAGCACAGCCGAGATGATCATCTATTTCAAAAATTTTTTCTATAGAGCCGGGTTCTACAAGTTTAGAAGTTATACGTTTATCTACAATTAAAACTACACCAGTTTTATATTTTACACCTACTGTAGTTGTACCTCTTTTTACTGCTTCACGTGCATATTCAACCTGAAACAGTCTCCCATCCGGGGAGAAAACAGTTATTGCTCTATCATATGCCATATTTGACGACGGTTGCATTTTTAATTTTCCACCTCAAAACTCATATTTCATTTCCTTAAATTGTTTTCTTTGTGTTTAATCTAAATTTTTTTACTTAGAATGGGATTATCGTCTAAATACTTTATGATATTAGTTTCCACCATACCAACTTTTTCCTTTTATATGGTTAATCCCTTGTATTAGGGATTCCACAAACTCAGTTATGTATTTAAAACCTTGGATTCATTTTTTAGCTAAAAAAAATTTGATTTTTTAAGGTTTTTAAATTTAGGATTTTAGTTTTATGTGACTGTAAAATATAGGCAGCTTTCTGCTTTTATATTCTATTTCATGTTTTTGATGATTTTATGGAGTTGTAAACCAAGTCTAACATTTAGTCCATCTTCCAGTATCCGTTCTACAACTTTTTTGTAATCTGTCTTCCAGACGGGTTGAATAAACACTTCACAAATAGGGGAATATTTTTCTATAACGTTTTTTGCATAGTTGTAATCGTTTTCATCTTTTACAACAAACTTAATTTGATCTTTTTCCTGTAGTAGATTTATGTTTTCTAACCTCATCTTTTTATGCATATTAGAGGAGGGACATTTTACGTCTAGAGAAATCAAAATATCCTTGTTTTTAGGTATTATATCGACATATTTGGTTCCATTTGTTTCAACACAGATTTTGTATTTGTTTTTAAGTAAAGTATCAATCAAAACAGAGGTTTGATCCTGTATTAGCGGTTCGCCACCGGTGACACATACGTGTTTGCAGGGGTATTTAGAGATTTTTTTTATTATTTCATCTATAGTTTTACTTTCACCAGGTTGATATGCATATTTTGTATCGCAGTAGCTACATCTTAGGTTACATCCACTGGTTCGGATGAATATATTTGGCTGACCAGTCCATTTTCCTTCTCCTTGAAGAGAATAGAATATTTCTGTTATTTCCATATGTTGTGGAGATAAATTATATTGGTTTGTGGTTTATATTTTTCTATCTAATTAGGTGTAGATTCTACTGTATAATTATCTGCATATATGGCTGAATTGGCATCTGTTCGGCTGTCTCCTGTTGTCCAGGTTTATGTGCATGCATACCTGCACATGTACCTGCACATAAAGGTAATATACCACATAATAGTTTAACAATATGTTCATTTAGTTAGATGGGTGAATATGCGGATGGGATGTAAACCTACGAGCTTATTGTTGAAAAAATTCGTTAACAACAGAGCAGCTTCTATCGGTATTGGCGCAATGATTGTTTTTATCGCCATGGTTTTAGTGGCAGGTATTGCTGCATCAGTATTAGTGCAGACTAGTACTATGTTGGAAGACCAAGCGTTGAAAACCGGTTCTCAGACTACTACTGAAGTTGCAAGTGGTATAACTGTTGAAGGAATAGAAGGATATAACAGCTCAGGATCTATAACCAAGATGGCTGTTGAAATCAAGGCACATGCTGGTTCTCCAGACATTGATCTATCTGAGACAGTTGTAGAAATCTCTGATTCTTCCAACAAATACATTTTAACCTATGATAGTGGCACTTTTACCGACAACGGTAGTATTGACGGCGACATTTTTTCAGCCTCTTTCCCAAGTAGCGCCACTACTAATTTTGGTTTGATTGTTTTACAGGATGCAGATGATTCATGTACCTCTGACACTCCGATTATTAACTTTGGAGATCACATAGTCATAGCTATAGGTGATGTCTTCACTGGTCTTGAACCACGAACTGATGTCTTTGGTGCGGTGATCCCTGAGGAAGGATCCCCAGGTATCATTGGTTTCCGTACACCTGAATCGTTTACTGATCCTATTTTGGAGTTGCAGTGAGGTGAATATTAGTTATGAAAAGTTTTTCTGATTTTTTGAAGAAGAAAGATGTTGGTGCTATTGGTATCGGTGCGATGATTGTGTTTATTGCTATGGTTTTGGTTGCTGGTGTTGCTGCTACTGTATTGGTGTCTACTTCTAATACAATCCAAAATCAAGCTATGAAGACAGGTCAGCAGACTACTCGTGAAGTTAGTAGTGGTCTCACTGTATTTCAGATATTGGGGCATGTAAATGTCACCAATGGAACATATTATGATATGGATAAACTCGCAGTTGTTGTAACAGCTAAACCTGGCTCCGGTGAGATTGATCTAAACGTAACCCATATATTGATTAGTGATGGCAGCAAAAAAGCGTTACTACGATATGGTGGATATAACAGAAGTGGTCTCTGGGTTGGTTCTATAACCGGTGCTCTCTTTGATTCTATAACAGATTGGACTAATATAACCAAGGAGACGTTTGGACTTGGTGTACTACAAGATTTTGATGGGTCTATGACTCAGACTAACCCGGTGTTGAATCGTGGAGATAAAGCCGTTATCTTCCTCAGATGTAGCAGCAATGACAGTGGATTGTTCGGCTCAGAGATATCTGAGAGAAAAGATATAAGTGGACGGGTTGTTCCAGAGGTTGGCGCTCCAGGTATAATCTCTTTTACTTCACCTAAAGCCTATTCAGACACGATCTATAAACTACAATAAAAAAAAATGGAGCTTTAACTTCCACACAATTTTCATTTTTTTAGATAAATCTTAGAAGCTTCCTCATCTGAAAGTTTGGTTTAGATTATAAAAAATGTTATTCCCATTATTATGAAGATTATTGCAGCTATTTTGTTCACTATGTTTCGAGGTATTTTTTCTGATATTATTTTCCCGAAAAATATTGCTATACATGATAGGATGAAAAGTGCTGCTATTGTACCTGTTAGAACCATGTATGGGTTATAGTTTGTGGCGAATAATGCTGCTGCAATCTGTGTTTTATCTCCAAATTCCATTAGAAGTATTAAGAAAAAGGAGGTGATAAACGGGTTTTTGAATTTTTTTGTTTCTTCCTCCTCTTCTCCTTTTGTGTTTATCAGCATAAAGATTCCAAATATTATGAATATTATCCCAGAGATGATTTTTAGATATTGAGAAGGTATAATCTTTGTTATCCATGTTCCAGCGGCTATCGCTAATCCGTCGGGTGATCTCTTGGAGGTCTCGATTATCTCCCTTGCGATGGTTCTGAGCTCCTCTTCGGTTTGAATATCCCGGTCTAATGTTCTCAATTCTATATCGCCCGGTGTCCCGGCTTTTACCTTCGGCTTTATGTTCTCCCTCAGGTGGACGGACATGACGTCCTCTCCGAAGAAGTCCAGTATCTTTAATTCCTCGACTTTCTTCTCACCCTTTTTCAGATATTCTACCTTTATACCCTTGGTGGAAGCTATCTCGGACTGTAGCAGATCACTTGTCAACAAAGTTCCCTTCTCTTTCGATGCCAGCTCTCTCACCAGATGGTCGATCTCCCCGCCTGGAGACAGTTTGATCTGGTCCAATGTCGGTCTTTCGCCTTTGAATATCAACTTTACCTTGCCGTCATCATCCAGTCTTTTTAACTCTCTGATCTCTTCCAGACCGCTCATGCCGATCTCCTGGCCCTTATTCGCCTGTGCTTCCAGTTCGGCCACCACGGCCTCCGATACGATTATCTCCGCAAGCTCTACATCCTGGCCCACATGACTAGTCACACGCCCATCCACTATAACGCTGGTATCCGGAACTATCTTCATGTTAACAAATTCGGACCGGACATATAAAAATCTTTTCTGTTGGACCATCACCAACCTTTAAATATCACCATAGCTCTAATACATTTTAAGGTGAATATAAATGGCAAAAGTGACGAGAGAGATGGTAGAGAAAACAGGGATCGACGTAGATGAATTGGTAGAATTGCTGGTTAAGAACGCAGCAGCGGAATTGACCACATTTTATTACTACACCATACTTAGAGTGAACCTGATAGGTATGGATGGAGAAGGATTGAAGGAGATAGCCGAGACCGCTAGGATCGAGGATCGAAATCATTTCGAGGCCCTGATCCCCAGGATATACGAATTAGGGGGAGAACTTCCGAAAGATATGAAGGATTTCCACGACATATCCGGATGCCCTCCGGCGTATCTACCGGATGATGCATCGGACGTACGCAAGATAATGGAAGTATTGGTCGAAGCGGAAAGATGCGCGGTAAGGCAGTATACCCGCATATGTAATCTCACCGCCGGTAAGGACCACCGAACCTACGATCTTGCAAAGGCCATCCTCCACGAGGAGATACAGCACGAGTCCTGGTTCTCCGAGTTCCTTGGCGAAGGGCCTTCCGGACACTATCTGCGTAGAGGAGATACGTCTCCTTTCGTATCTAAGTTCCTGGAATAAAACCGTTCAAGAGGGACCTTCCCTCTTATTTTTCATATGAACACCAGCGTTATCATCATTATCAACATACCCAAAAACAGTCCCAGATTCGCCGTATGCTCGCTGCCGTAATCTTTTGCTATAGGTAACAGTTCGTCGAAACTGATGAACACCATTATCCCACCCACGAATCCCAGGGACCCACTCAGCACAGCATCGGTAAGGAATGGGTAGAGTAATAAAAACCCTATGAGCGCACCTGCTGGTTCGGCGACGCCGGATAGAAGAGCATACCCGAAGCCTTTGGCTCGAGATCCTGTGCCGTAGAATATGGGGACACCCACAGCTATACCTTCGGGTATATTGTGTACGGCTATGGCTATAGCCACTGAGATACCGACATTCACATCGACCAGAGCTATGGCGAAGACAGCCATCCCTTCGGGAAAGTTATGCAGCGCGATGCCTATGGCGGTGAGAACTCCTGTCCTCCCTAACTCATCCGCAGTATCTCCGTGAAACTCATCGGGTTTCGTGTCCATATGTATGTGGGGTACCAGCTTGTCCAGCATGAACATGAACAGTATCCCTACGAAGAATGCTATGTTGGCATTGAGGAATCCTACACCTTCTATGGATCCCATCAAAAGTTCAACGAGTGAAACATAGATCATCACTCCCGCTGCGAACCCCATGAGCGGAGAAAGATACGATAGTTTCGGCTTCTTTATGAAGTATACCACAAATCCCCCTACACCCGTGGAAAGACCGGCGATGGTCGTCAACAAGAAAGCCATCTGTATATTTTCCATCCCTTAGACGATAAAAAAACAGGATAATAATCTTTTTCCTCAACGCAGTGCTCAGTCCGTGTACGACCTCAGCAGTCGTCTGACGTTCCCCTCTTCACTTGTCGGAACAATGCTCTTTGAAATACCTGACTAAATTCCCTTTATACGCTTTGTTCATATCGACACCTTTTAGCAATTCATCTATCTTTTTCGCATCCATCTTTACCACCATCGTCTGACGTTTCGTATGACACATACAGCTACTCCGTCATATATATAATTTGTCTTAAATGGATGGTGAAAATATGCCCTTTTACCCTATCTCTTCAACCAGGTTTCGCGTTTTACAAATTGTGTGCGCGTGATTAGTATGTACACGATAATACAATATATGCCTTTATAGCATCTTTACTTATAAGGAATAATCGAAAGCAACCCTGCGTCATCCGAATCCTCTGCCATTTAATACACCTGTTCGTGTTATACAAATATGTATAATACATTTGTGTATACTTAGTTGCGTCTACGCTAGTCACAGCACTTCCATGGTCTTCACGATGTAATCTTGATCGTTGAGGAACTCGCCTATGGCTTTAGCTAGTGTGCTTTTCCCCGCACCCGGGGCACCGGCGAGGAGGACACCCCTCTGCTTCTGCGTGAGCCTTTCCTTCAGTTCATCGGAGAGTTTGTAATCGTCGATGGTGACTTCCGCTACGGGTCTGACCGCCGTTATCTCGAAGCCGTCCGAGAAGGGGGGTCTAGCTATCACTATGCGCATGTCCTCGAGCTGTACTATCGTGGCCCCCCCTTTATCCATCTCTATGAATCCGTCGGTTATTAAAAATGCAAGCATGACTCCGATGAGTATTTGTAGATGTT
>JAZKSG010000037.1:0-12157 GCA_036626215.1 Thermoplasmatota archaeon | reverse complement strand
CCGAGGCCTCCTCCATGCCAAGGAGACGATCTTCCAGACTGATCTACAAGCCCAATAGCAACTTTTCTTGAGAAGCTGTAAAAAAAGAGATAGCAAATAAAACTTACGTTCAAAAACGAAATAAAATAGGGAAAACGTTATAAAAATTAAAGAAATGTTTTCTGAAAGTATTAAAAATGAAGAAGAAACAATTAGAAATGGAATTACAAAAAATACCTGATTTTGATAAACCTAAACCTAGTTTGGAGCAGTATGTGACACCCGCTCCAATCGCAGCAGATATAATCTTTAAAGCAGTACAATTTGGAGATATACAAAACAAAATTGTTATAGATCTTGGATGCGGAACAGGAATTTTTGCTTATGGCGCATATTTATGCGGTGCCGAAAAAGTCATGGGTATAGATATAGATAAGGAATGTATAAACCAGGCTCGGAATTATGCATACAGAAATAAAATCGATATAAACTTCAACATCAACAGGATAAAAAATGTAAACGCTGTCTGTGACACAGTACTGATGAATCCGCCTTTCGGTGCACAAAAAGGCAACATTAGAGCCGACAGAAAATTTTTAGAAAAAGCAAGGGAGATATCCTCCGTTACATATTCATTGCATTTAACCGAAACCCTATCCTTTATAGAAAAACTGATAGAGTTGCTTGATGGAGATATAACCTTCAAAAAGAATTATGATTTTCCTATAAAGAGGTCATTTAGATTCCATAAAAAAGATGTTTCCTATCAAGACGTAATCCTTATTCGAACTTCTTTTAAATAATGGGAAAAATGATATTAAACAGGTTTTCTATTTTCACAGATTGAAAATAAAATATGACTAAAGCAAGACATAGACACCAGAGAATAGGGATTTTTGTAGATGTACAAAACATGTACTATTCTGCAAGAAATCTTTATAAATCAAAGGTTAACTTCAAAAAACTCCTCAAAGAAGCCATCAACAACAGGGAGTTGATAAGAGCTATAGCCTATGTGATAAAAGCAGATGTAAAAGATGAAAACAGTTTTTATGAAGCATTAGAAGACATGGGTTTTGAAGTGAAAGCAAAAGAACTACAAATCTTCTATGGCGGAGAAAAAAAAGGCGACTGGGATGTAGGAATAGCTATGGACGTAATGCGCCTTGCCCCAAAATTAGACACAATAGTGTTGGTTAGCGGAGATGGAGACTTCTCGGATCTCCTTGAACACGCTAAAAGTATAGGGTGCAGAACAGAAGTTTTAGCTTTCGGTAAAACTACTTCACATAAACTTTTGGAAGTAGCTGATTTTTTTGTAGATCTTGATAAAAACAAAAAATATCTATTAGGTAAAAAAAGATAATTATCTCTATCTGGTGAACAGTTAGTTTAAAAAACCACTAAAGAATTGATAACTCAAAGAAAAGATAGTTCGGCAGGGTGATAAAAATACATGAAATATGTAAAAAGTAATGCCACTGAATACGTATTAGACGACGGAGAGAATATCAACGACCTTGGTAAATGCAAACTTAAAGAAGCAAAAAAACTTGCGAAAGATGCAGCTAAAAAAACAAATAAACCTGTTTTCATAATGAAAACCGTTGGATATATTGATCCTGAAAACTAAATTCAAGACTTTTATAGGACAAAAAGTTTTAATTATCCGAAAGTATAATAATAGGGTTTCTCATCAGGATTCAACTTAAAGATATTACAAATAAATGGATTAAAGAGAGTAGTGATCAAAATTGGCTCGGAAAAAAACAAAGAAAAATAGAGGAACAAAGACACATGGCCGAGGAAGCATGAAGAAAGGCCGTGGAGCAGGAGAAAGAGGTGGACGAGGTAAAGCAGGTTGGGACAAACACAAGATTATGCATGCCAAAAAAGTCGATCCTGACTATTTTGGTAGACACGGTTTTAAAAGACCACCTAGTGTAGTTAAAAAAGACAGTGTTATTAACGTCGAGCAGCTAAAGGAAAAATACCCTAGTAAACAAACAGTTGATTTAACCAAAGAAGGAATCGATAAACTCCTAGGAGCAGGATTTATAGATAAAAAACTGAAGGTAAAGGTAGATAAAGCTTCAGATAAAGCTATCAAAAAAATTGAAGAAGCAGGTGGCGAGGTAATTCTTCAAAAATAAAAAAATCTTTTTAAGAGAGTCCAGTTTTTGGGTTGAACAATAATGGCAGAGGAAAAGAAAAGTAGGTTATATGCATTTAAACCCCTTATTGAACGATGGCCTGCTGTAACCAGACCAGAGGGTCATGTTCATTTTCGTACTAAAATACTTTGGACTCTTACCTGTCTAACTTTTTATTTTATACTTACCAATGTAATGATTTTTGGGCTTGAAAGTGGAACTCTGGACATGTTTGAACAGTATCGGTTTATTATGGCCGGTGCATCTGGTTCAATAGTACATCTTGGTATAGGGCCGATAGTTACAGCATCAATTATACTGCAACTTTTTGTTGGTGCAGATATAATAAACCTTGATTTACAGAATCCAGATGATAAAGCAATCTACCAAGGTTTCCAGAAGGTTCTCGTTGCTATCATGATTTTTGTGGAGGCAGTTCCACAGATTTTTGGATATCTTGGACCAAGCGGTAATCTAATAGGTATAGTAGGAGGGAACCAAGTTGCAGCTAACGCCATAATCGTTGCTCAGATTTGTATCGGTTGTTTCCTCATCTTCTTCATGGATGAACTTATATCCAAATGGGGTGTCGGCAGCGGTATATCGCTGTTTATCGCCGCAGGTGTCTCCCAACAGATTTTTACAGGACTATTCAACTGGCTTCCAGTTCAGGGTGGAAGTTGGGGTGAATGGACTCTGCAGAATCCGCCTGCAGGAGTGATACCCGGTACGTATTATCTGGGTTCAGAGATGTCGCTTACTGAGATAGTGCGGGGTGGTTATCAAACAATGTTTCTCGGTAACCCTCAGATTAATTATTCCAATACTATTGTAGCTCTACTTGGTACCTTATTTATCTTCTTTATTGTAGTTTATGTAGAATCCAGCCGTATAGAGCTACCATTGGCTCATGGAAGAGTACGTGGAGCACGAGGCAGATATCCTATTAAATTGATATATGCTTCAGTTATACCAGTTATTTTGGTATCTGCCTTACTTGCGAATATCAACATGTTTGCTATGTTGTTATGGCGTTCAGACCTGCCGTTAATAGGGAACCAATGGTGGATCGGGAAATTTGGTCCAGCTACGACTCAACCTATCGCTGGGGGAGCATGGTATCTATCAAGGCCGAATGGTATTAATGGTTGGTTGCTTCCAATGCTTAGTGGAGGCTATGGAGGACATGAACCATGGCAGTTTGCTTTGAAAGTGATTATATATCTAATTGTTATGATAGTAGGTGCGATATTGTTTGCTAAATTCTGGATAGAGACTACAAATATGGGGCCAGATGCTGTTGCACGTCAGATTCAAAGCAGCGGTATGCAGATACCAGGTTTTAGACGTGACCCACGTGTTCTACGTAGAGTTTTGAAACGTTATATTCCTGTTGTAACTGTCATCAGTGGAGCAGTAGTTGGGGCGTTAGCCGGGTTTTCAGATGCTATTGGAACTGTTGGTAATGTAAGTGGAACCGGTGTATTGTTAGCTGTAAGCATAATTATTCAACTGTATGAAGAAATTGGTAAAGAACAAGCGATGGAGATGCATCCAGTATTGCGTGGTTTCTTCGGGAATGAATAAATAAATCTTAATTTTTCTTTATTAATGATTTTTAGGGAGCTAAAAAAATATGAGTGTTATAATTGTAACTGGTATTCCTGGTGTCGGAAAAACAACAGTTATGAAGAAAGCAGCTGAAGATATGGATATAGAGTTTGTGACCATGGGAACTGTTATGATTGATATAGCCAAAGATCTAGGGGTCGCTAAAAATCGGGATGAGATGCGTAAAATTACTCTTGAACAACAACGTAAGCTTCAAGTTAAAATAGCTGAAAAAATAAGCGGAATGAAGGATGTAATAGTTGATACACACTGCACAATTAAAACACCTCAGGGATATATGCCTGGGCTTCCTGAATGGGTTATAACTCGGTTAAAACCAAAAAGTATCGTCTTAGTAGAGGCAGATCCAGAAGAAATATATAGACGTCGAGAAAAAGATACTACTAGGGATCGGGATCCAGATAGCTTAGAAGAGATACAGGAACATCAAAATATTAACCGAGCTGCAGCAATGGCATATTCAGCTATCTCTGGAGCAACAGTAAAAATAGTATGCAATCATGATGATAAAATAGATGAAGCAGTAAAACAAGCTAAACCTGTTTTTTTAGATTAGACAAAAAGTTTATAATCAAAAAACCTTGTTAGGGTGCAAAAATTATGAAAAAAGAAATGGATAACAAAGGACAAGGCAGCATGCTTCTTTATTTAATGTTGTTCTTATTAATTATGTTTATATTTACTTCAACAGGTTTAGGTGAAGCTTTAGGTAATTATTTTGGTCTCGTATTAACACCACTTATAGGTTTCAACGGGCAGTATCCTCTCATAACCTTGTTTTGTGCGAGTATAATAGTTGTAACTCTTTCATCCTTATTAACCAATTTTTTTACAGACTGGGTGAAGATGGGGAAATCACAACACATATCCAAGGCTTTCCAAAAAGAGATATCTGAAGCACGTAAACAAGGAGATCAGAAAAAAGTGCAAAAACTTATGAAAAAACAACCGGAAATAATGAAAAAACAGACACAGGCATCCGGTGGAATGATGAAACCAATGTTGTTTCTAATAATATTCATATGGCCAATCTTCATGTGGCTTCGAGAGTTTCTAGCGAATGCCAACCATTACTATTTCACAGTTCCATGGGCTGAAAACGTCTCATTTTTCGGCAGTCCACTACCCATAGGTCAAACTTGGCTTTGGATATACATAATCTTTTCAATAGTGCTAGGCCAACTCATAAGACAGGGGCTAAAATATTTAGCTCTTTCAGACTGGTGGAAAGAAACAAAACAAAAAATACTACCATCCAACCCGATAAAATAATATTTTTGTTTAAAACCTTTTGAGAGAAAAAACAATTATGACTACTATAACAATAAGTGGAACCCCTGGAAGCGGGAAAAGCACTGTAGCCCGTAAATTAAGAAACAAACTTGATTTAGAATATGTTTATTCAGGTATGATTTTTCGCGATATGGCTAAAAAACACGATATGACTCTATCTGAATTCGGAGATTACTGTGAAAAAAACCCTGAAATCGATAAAGAGTTAGACAAAAAACAACTAAATATCCTCAAAAAAGATAATATCATAGTGGAAGGTCGGCTAGCGGGATGGCTTACCTATCAGAATGAAATATCTGCTTTTAAAATAATGCTAGATGCAGATATAGATACAAGAGCAAAACGTATCGTTAAAAGAGAAGGAGGAAATGTTAAACAGAGAAAAAAAGAAATGATAAATAGGGAGAAAAGTGAAGCAAAGCGATATAAAAACTATTATAGTATAGATATAACTGACAAAAGCATCTATGATTTGGTGATAGATACAAGTGACAAACCACCAGATGAAATAGTAGAGATAATTCTGCAGAATCTCGATGAATAAAATATTTTAAAACTGTTTTTTTATCAATAAGTTGTTTTCCAATTATGAGAAAAGAAAAATTACCCTGTGATAAAACCCGCCGGCGTGTCATCAAAGCAGAAGTAAAAACTAATCCAAACTATGGTAAAAAACCAGAGGAAAGAAGGATAGAGGAATTACTTGATAATTGCCTAATTTTTTTGGATAAGCCTCAGGGTCCGACTTCTCATCAGGTTGACAGTTGGGTTAAAAAAATTCTTGATGTAGAAAAATTAGGACATGCTGGTACACTTGATCCGAATGCAACAGGTGTTTTACCGATAGGTGTTGGTTATGCTACTAAATCGCTGCAGGCTCTTCTTCCTGCAGGTAAAGAATATGTTGGTGTAATGTCTGTTCATGGTGAGGTAGATAAGAAAAAAGTTTTAGAGATTTCAAAAAAATTTGTTGGGAAAATTGTTCAAATGCCTCCTGTTCGCTCAGCGGTTAAAAGGAGAAAAAGGGAGAGAACAGTTTATTATTTAGATATACTGGAAAAAAAAGGTAGAAATGTTTTGTTTCGAGTAGGCTGTGAATCAGGAACTTACGTTAGGGCTCTCTGTACCGATATAGGGAAAAAACTTGGTGTCGGTGCCCATCTATCTGAGTTGAGGCGTACACGAGTTGGTTTGATACACGAAGATGAAACCGTGTTTCTACAGGATCTAAAAGACAGTATGGTTTTTTGGAAAGAAAACAATGAAGAAAAAATGTTGCGTTCTATTTTGCAACCCGTAGAGAAAACAGTAGAGCATCTACCCAAAATTGTGGTTCGGGATTCTGCTGTAGACGCAATTTGTCATGGTGCAGATCTAGCTATACCTGGAGTAGCAGAAGTAGATGAAGAGATAGAGAAAGGTGATGAAATAGCGGTTATGACTTTGAAAGGCGAGGTTGTAGCTTTGATGAATTCGTTGATGAAAACTAAAGAGATAGTTGAGAAAGATAATGGGATTTGTGCCGATGTTGAACGTGTTTTGATGAAAAAAGGTACTTATCCCCCCATCTGGAAAAAATCTTAAAAACAACTTGTCCTTTTCCTTATCTCTATGTTTTATCTATTGCCGGGGTGGCCCAGCCTGGTACGGCGCGAGCCTGGAGAGCTCGTGAGACCTTTGTGTCTCTCGGGAGTTCAAATCTCCCCCCCGGCGTATAGTATTTTCAAAGGTGGAAAAGCTATACTATCATATTTCGAATGAAAAGAAACATATCAGATTTTGTAAAAAGACTTAGAAAAAAGGTTAAAACATGAGGATATGGGATATACCCGCAGAAAAACTATGCGATAAACATCTCCTTGGCGAACACAGAGAGCTTCATGCAATATGGAATATTATTACAGAAAACAAAAAAGGATATTCAAACCATCCCGAAACACTCCGTTGGAGAGGAAAACTAAAAGCTTTATACAACAGACATAAACAACAAGTAAAAGAAATGAAAGAAAGAGGCTATAAACATAAAAGCTCTCTTAATGTTAAGAAAGCAGTTGGAAAAGAAAAACAAAATTGTTATATAGATTCTATTGAAAAACAAGAGCAGATATTAAAAGATAAAAAATGTAAATGTAAAATCTAACAATATTTTTTATGGAAGAGTAACAACTTCCACTTTATTCGTAGTGTTTTTTTATTAGAAATAGATATATGAGAAAAGCCAAAAATAAAAAAACCTGGAAGGTTTACAGCTGCTGTGGAAGAAATGAAAGATGACGAATTAATTAAAAAACTAAGATTTGAAACTTTTTATTCTTCAAAAGAAGAGAGTAACTCTCCCCTTATACCAGATATAGTACAATTTATTAAACAAATGGATGAACAAGATATAGCTGATAAAGATAAAATCCTGATTAGTCTAAGATATGGACGAAGGATGCTATCCCATACTAAAAAGTTAGATACAGAAGAATTGAACAGAGAGGAATTCGTGGAGATAGTAGATTATGACCCTGCAAGAAAAGCACTATTAACTATTGGTCCGAAGGAACCAGAGGTGGAAACGCCGATACATTGGATAATCCAAAATGCAAAAAAAGATATAAACGCAGTGGTTCAGATAACAGACGAAAAACTTGTTGAAAAATATTTAAAAAAACTACCTGAGGTTGAAAAAAACATATATAAAACATTGGAGATTTCCAAAGAAATATTGACTCATCTAAGAGAAAAACCAGGTGTTTTAATTAATAAACAAAGCGTTATGTTAGCCGGAAAAAGTTTAGATGAAATCAAGAATAGAATTTTTGAGAGGAAAAAATAGTCTATGAAAATCAACGGTGAAAACAAAAAAGCATTATGGTTTCAAGATGACATAGTACATTTTATAGATCAAAGAAAACTACCATACAATATACAGATTTTCAAGGCAGAAAATGTAGAGAAGGTATCTTTTGCAATCAAAGAAATGGTTGTAAGAGGAGCACCCGCTATAGGAGCAGCTGCAGCATACGGGATGGTTTTAGGCTGTAAAAATCTTGAGGAGACTGCTGAAAAGCTTAGAAAAACTCGTCCAACGGCATACGACTTATTCTATGCGATAGAATACATGTTAAACAAAATTGAAACTGGGGAAGATCCTGTTGAATCTGCAAACCAATATGTAGAAGATATAATAGAGAGGTGTAGAAAAATCGGGGAGAATGGTGAAAAAATAATCGAAGATAACTCTAAAATTTTAACACACTGTAACGCAGGGGCATTAGCAACAGTTGACTATGGAACAGCTCTCTCTCCAATACGTATAGCGCATGAGAAAGGAAAAAAAATTTTTGTATATGTAGATGAAACAAGACCACGATGTCAAGGTCTGTTAACAGATTGGGAGTTGACGCAGGAGGGAATACCTCATACCTATATAGTTGACAACGCAGCTGGCTACTATATGGAGAAAGGAGAGATAGATATGGTTATCACTGGTGCTGATCGGATAGCAGAAAACGGTGACTTTGCCAACAAAATTGGTACATATGAAAAAGCAGTGTTGGCTAAAGAAAACAATATCCCTTTTTATGTAGCGGCCCCAATAAGTACCTTTGACAAATCAATAGGAAATGGTGAAATGATAGAGATAGAAGAGAGAGATAAAAAAGAAATAACTCATATCAACAAGAAAAGATTTGTACCAAATTCTTCAGATGTAAAAAATCCTGCTTTTGATGTTACACCAAACAGATTTGTAACTGGTTTTATAACAGAAAAAGGATTTAAAAGGATATAATTCTAACCCTATTTTTTTCCAGATTTTTTGTTTTGTTTCTTACCAGGACAGTCAGGATTAAGGCAAATCACCCAGGGTCTACGTCCCTTTTTAAGAATTTTTACTTTTGGCGTATCACATTCTTTACAGGTTTCACCTGTTTTAACAACGCCGCCTTTTTGTGGAAGAGGATAAGTATTTTTACAATCAGGATAACCACTACATCCTACAAACCGTTTACCTTTACGTGATCTACGGATAACTAAATCCTCTCCGCATCTCGGGCATTCAGCAATCACATTTTGTTTACGTTCGGCTTTCTGAATGTTCTCCCGGATTTTATCCTTATCACCCTCTAACTCTTCAACTACTTCCTCCAACATCTCCCTTGATTCTTGAATGGTATCCTCTAAAGTCTTTTTGCCTTCAGCTATAAGATTCATATCTTTCTCCAAAGTAGCAGTCATCTCTGGATTAATCACTCTGCAACCCTCCAAGGCATCTACCACTGCTTTCCCAATAGGAGTAGGGGAAAGTGGGGAGAGAGTGATATAATTACGACGATTAAGCTTGTTTATTATGTCGTGACGGGTGGATTTAGTACCTAAATCAAGATTCTCCATCTTCGCTATCAACGAACCCTGTGTGTAGCGTTTAGGAGGTTTAGTTTCTTCTTTAACCATTTTAACACGAGAAACATTAACCATCTCTCCTTCAGATAACTCCGGAAGAAGTTGTTCTTTACTCTTAAAATAAAAATAAATATCTTTCCACTTTGGTTCAACAATTTTATAACCTTTAGTTTCAAAATCTTCACCATCAATGTCAAAAACAACATCTATAACTTCAGAAACTGCGTCATCAGTAAGTGTAGACAGAAAACGCCTTACAATTAGCTCATAAATCTTTTTCTTATCGCCCTTTAAAGATTTTTTAGGAACACCAACTGGATGAATAGGAGGATGATCCGTAGTTTTCTTCTTACCACGTGTAGGATATTTTCTTCTATTGTTTTCTACAATCTCTACCTCTTTTGAAAATTTGCTTTTAGAAAGTTTCTTCAAGATACCTTTAATATTTAGAGAATAAGGATAAACCGTGTTATCTGTACGCGGATAAGAGATGAAACCAGACATATACAATTTTTCAGCAGTCTGCATTGCTTTTGAAGAAGAAACACCCATATATGATGCAGCACGAAGGAAAGAAGTGGTGTTAAAAGGAGAAGGAGGGCGTTCATTAACCATTTTTTTGTCAAGTTTTTTGACACGAGTTTTTTCGCAATCTTCAACTCTATTCAGAATTTTTTTTGGTTCTTCTCTCTCCCAAAAACGACCATGTATATGTTTTGCAGAGAAGATTTTTCCTTTATTTAAAACCGCTAAAAGCTTCCAGAATGGTGTGGGCTCAAAGTTTTCAATCTCTCGTTCTCTTTCAACTAAGATAGAAAGAGTGGGTGATTGAACTCTGCCGATAGAAAGAAAATTTTTACCGAAACGACTGGCGGCAAGAGAAATAAAACGAGTTAAAACAGCACCCCATACAAGATCTATTATCTGACGGGACTCTCCTGCAGCAGAAAGATTATAGTCAACATCAGCTAACTTAGCGAAAGCCTTTTTTATTTCACCACCAGTTATAGAGCTAAATTTAGCTCTACTAATTTCCTCAATGTTTTCATTATAATCCCTAATCATATCAACTACTTCTACACCGATGAGTTCTCCCTCACGGTCATAGTCTGTAGCCACTATTATGAAAGGGTTTTTATCAGAGATATTTTTTAAAGCATTAGCAATGGCTTTATTACTCACTTTTTTCCGTGGTTCAATGTTGATTAATTCTTTTGGATCTGTTTTTTTCCACCGGTTGTACTTTTTAGGGTAATCCAAATTTAGAATATGTCCTCTTAAACCAACGACTTTCCAAGTTTCACCATCTTTAGTAAAATGATAAACAGGTGCTCTACCTATTCTCTTTCTTTTTGAATTTCCTCCAGAAAGTATATACGCAATTCTTCTGGCAGCAATATTTTTTTCACATATTACAAGTTTCATTTTTTATTCAATAACCCGATAAGTAATCTTTCGTGTTCTGCAAAACATAGAAAGCATCTATAATTATTTTACGCAAAAAAATTTGGAAAAAGCTGTATATATTTTTAAAGTTTTATTAACAACTTTGTTTATACCCACTTTCCCTCTATTCAAAAAGCATAAAAGATAGAAAGAGGATATTGGAGAACAAGAAAGCATATGTCTGAAATTACCAAAATAAAAGCCCGTGAGGTTTTAGATTCCAGAGGTACCCCTACTGTAGAGGCAGATGTAGTAACAGAGAATGGTTTATTCCGAGCTATGGTTCCTAGTGGAGCAAGTGCCGGTAGACATGAAGCTTTAGAGTTGCGTGATAAAGATAAATCTAGATACCTCGGGAAAGGAGTTCTGAAAGCAGTAAAAAATGTAAATGAAGAAATCGCTCCGAAACTTGTAGGTATGGATTGTAGTCATCAAGAAACCCTTGACAATATTATTTTAAAACTTGATGGAACAGATAATAAAGGAAACTTTGGAGCAAATGCAATACTGCCAGTATCTATGGCGATAACAAAAGCAGGAGCAGCTTCAAAAAATCTGCCGTTATATCAATACATTGGTGCTTTATTTGGTGTTATACCTCATATGCTGCCTGTACCTATGTCAAATGTTATAAATGGTGGTAAACACGCAGGTCAAGAAAACTCTATACAGGAACATATGTATATGCCTACTGGAGCAAAAACTTATTCGGAAGGAATTCGGATGATTTCAGAGGTGTATCATCATCTCAAAAATCTTCTTAAAGAAAAGTATGGAGCCGCCGGTATCCTTATAGGGGATGAAGGAGGTTTTGCTCCTACTCAACTCGAAACTATTGACGATCGTTTAGAAATTATGTTAAAAGCTGCTGAGGAAGCAGGTTATAAAGATCAGTTAAAAATTGCTTTAGACCCTGCATCAAGCGAGTTTTTCTATGATGGAACATACAAAATAGGTGACAAATCATATAGCGGCGGAGAGATGATAGATTTCTACGTGCAGCTATGTGAAAAATATCCTATCATCAGTATAGAAGATGGTCTTGCTGAAGATGACTGGGATAACTGGGCTGAGCTAACAGAAAAAATAGGTACTGAGGTACAAATAGTTGGGGACGACTTGTTTGTAACTAACACAGAGAGGATTAAAAAAGGGATAGAGATGGATGCTGCAAACTCGGTTTTAATAAAGTTAAACCAGATTGGGACCGTAACTGAGACACTTAACGCTATAAAAATGGCTCATGATAATGGATGGACAGCGGT
>JAZKSG010000036.1:0-12182 GCA_036626215.1 Thermoplasmatota archaeon | reverse complement strand
CCTGATGATTTAGAGACACTTAACCTGTTTATGGATCAGGAAAATGATTACAAGAAAACTGTTGAAATAATTCACTTTTTAGAATTTTTAAGAGATGAGATTGGTTTTGATAAACTTAAAAAAAGGGTGAAAAATCCGCTTAAAGACATGAAAATCATGCCATATTACGGATGTATGCTACTTCGTCCGAGAGAAGTTGCAATTGATGATGCAGAGGAACCAACAATTTTTTCTGACTTGTTAGAAGCTTTAGGTGCTGAGGTTGTAGATAATCCATTTAAAATTGAATGTTGCGGATCATATCACACGATTGAAAACCAAAAAATTGTATCAAAACGGGCACATAGAATATCTAAGTTTGCTCTTGATCGTGGTGCTGATGCAATGGTGTTATCCTGTCCATTGTGTAGGTTTAACCTTGATAAACGTGGTAAAGAAGCAGAAAAAATATTCAAAGGTTACAAACAGATTCCAACTTATTATTATACTCAGTTAATAGCTGTTGCATTAGGTCTTGATCCTAATGTTTGTGGTTTTGGTGATCATGTAGTTGATCCCAAGTTATTGTTAAAAAAGAAAGGGATTTTAAAAAAGATTTAAAAATTTTATAGTGGTTTGTTATGATGGCAGATAAAAAAGAAACAAAAAAAAGTAAGAAATTACAGCTTGCTTTTTATTGGGCTGCAAGCTGCGGTGGATGTGAAATAGCAGTACTTGATATTGATGAAAAAATTTTAGATGTAACGGAAATTGCTGATATCCTCTTCTGGCCTGTTGCAATTGATACTAAATATAAAGATGTTGAAGCAATGGAAGATAATCATATTGATGTATGTTTTTTCAATGGAGCAGTGAGAACTGAAGAACAAGAACATCTAGCGAAACTTTTACGTAAAAAATCTAAAATCCTTATTGCTTTTGGTTCATGTGCTGTTAATGGCGGTATTCCTGGTCTTGCAAATCTTGGAAATAAAGAAGAGGTTTTTGATGTCGCATATTTAGATAATCCATCGACAGATAATGAGAAAAAGATTACCCCTAAAACAAAGGTAAAGGTAAAGGAAGGAACTCTTACTCTTCCAGATTTTTATGATACTGTACAAAGTTTAGATCAAACAGTAGATGTGGATTATTACCTGCCTGGTTGTCCTCCTACACCAGATATTATTATGGATGCTGTAAATGCTATTGCGGAAGACGAACTACCGCCGAAAGGTTCTGTTTTAGCACCTAAGAAATCTGTCTGTGATGAATGTCGTTTTGAAAAATCTGAAAAGAAGATAAAAGAGATAAAACGAATTTACGAGGTTGACGAAGTTGAGGATAAATGTTTGCTTGAACAGGGAATAATCTGTCTTGGACCAGCAACTCGAGGTGGTTGCGATGCTCGTTGTCTTGATGCCAATATGCCATGTACCGGTTGTGGTGGACCTACCCCTAATTCTATGGATCAGGGTGCTAAAATGATATCGGCGCTTGCTTCTATTCTTGGATTAGAAGATGAGGAAAAAATGAGTGACGAGGAAGTTCAAAAACTAATTGATCAAATTGTTGATCCTGTTGGAACTTTTTACAAATATAATCTTCCTACATCTATTCTTAAAAGAAAGGTGATAAAAAAATGAAAACTGTAACGATAGATCCTATAACCCGTCTTGAAGGACATGGTAAAATAAGTATATTTCTAGATGACAAAGGGGATGTAGCAAACGCTTATCTTCAGATACCTGAGCTTCGTGGTTTCGAACGATTCTGTCAAGGTAGACGTGCAGAAGATATGCCGCAGATAACTAGTCGTATATGTGGTGTATGTCCGGTTGCACATCATTTTGCAGCAGCCAAAGCACTCGATGATGCGTTCAATGTTGATCCTCCGTCTGCTGCAAAAAAACTACGGGAGCTGATGTATATGGGTTACATTATTTATGATCATATTCTTCATTTCTATTATCTTGGTGGGCCCGATTTTGTAGTAGGGCCAGATGCTCCATCTGAAAAAAGAAATATTCTAGGTGTGATAGAAGAAGCAGGAGTAGATATCGGTAAAAAAGTAATAAAACATCGATCATACGGTCAAAAAATAACGTCGATACTAGGTGGAAAAGCAACTCATCCAGTATGTGGTATACCTGGAGGTGTATCAAAAGGACTTAACCAAGATGAAGTAAAAGAAATCAAAGAAATGACTGAATCCTGTGTAGATTTCGCTAAATTTTCTTTAAAGCTTTTTGATGATATTATACTTCAAAATGAAGACTATGTTGACATGATACTAAGCGATCCTTATCAACTTAAAACCTACAATATGTCGGTTGTTGATAAAAACAATAAATTAAATTTTTATGACGGAAAAATCCGGGTTACAGATCAAAAAGGAAAAGAATACAAAAAATTTGACGTAAAAGATTATCATAAAAATGTTGCAGAACATGTAGAAGAATGGAGTTATATGAAGTTTCCATATCTTAAAGATATAGGTTGGAAAGGATTCAAAGATGGAAAAAATAGCGGCATCTACCGTGTGGGTCCGCTTGGAAGGCTTAACGCATCTGACGGCATGGCAACACCTCAAGCAGATAAAGAATACAAAAAATTCTATGAAACACTAGGTGGAAAAGCAGTGGACAGTACACTTGCTTATCATTGGGCTAGACTTATAGAGCTTTTATATGCAACAGAAAGAGCGAATGAACTGATAGAAGATAAAGAGATCACTTCTAAAAAAGTTAAAAACCCAGTTGGAAAACCAGGTGAAGGATTTGGAGTAATTGAAGCAGCAAGAGGTACACTCATCCATCACTATAAACTTGATAAAAAAGGACTTATCGATAAAGCAAATCTGATAGTTGCTACCACTAACAACGCAGGGGCCATCAACATGAGTATACGTGATGCAGCAAAAGGAGTTATCAAAAAAGGAAAAGTTGACGATGGAACATTAAACATGGTTGAGATGGCGTTTCGTGCATATGATCCTTGTTTTGCATGCGCCACCCATACATTACCTGGCGGGATGCCGTTAGAAGTTAAAATTTATGATCATAACAAAAAACACATTAAAACATTACAACGAAATCTAGAAGGATAAAAAATGAAGACTATAGTTTTAGGAGTAGGAAATAAGATTCTTGGCGACGACGGTGTAGGTATACATGTTGTAAATGAAGTAAAAAAACACACTAAAAACAACCAACATATAACAGTGGATGAAGCACAAACCGGCGGCATGAACCTGTTAGACCTAATTCTGGGCTATGACAAAGCAATAATAGTTGATGCAGTAAAAAATAAAGATGCAAAAGAAGGTGAAATTAAAAGAATTCCTCTAAGTGATTTCGACACAATGCATTCATGTAACCCTCATGATGTCAGCTTAATTGAAGCAATTGATCTGGCAGAAAAAATGGGTGAAGATAGAATCCCTGAAGAGATTATAGTCATCGCTATAATGATGAAACAGCTTCCCTGTGAGTTTAAAGAAACACTTAGTGAAAAGATATCTTCAGCTGTTCCAAAAGCTGCAGAATTAACTCTTAATGAATTAAGAAAAGAAAATATCTCGAATTGAGGTTAAAAAAAATGGTAGAAAAAGAATTTGAACCAAACATAATCGGGTTTTTATGTAACTGGTGTAGTTACGCTGGAGCAGATCTAGCAGGTACAAGTCGTATCAAATACCCGTCTAACATAAAAAGTATACGTGTGATGTGCTCGGGTCGAGTAGAGCCAGTTTTTGTGCTTGAAGCATTGAAAAAAGGTGCAGATGGCGTTCTTATAGCTGGATGTCACCCAGGGGATTGTCATTATCAATCTGGAAACTATAAGACAAATCGTCGTATAAAACTTTTAAAAAAACTACTTGGTGATATGGGTATAGAACCTGAACGTGTACGTTTTGAACATATATCTGCCTCCGAGGGTCAGAAATTTGCAGATACAGTAAAAGATTTTGTAGATGAATTAAAAAAACTTGGGCCTAACCCGATTAAGGTTGAAAAATAAGTATGAAAGTAGATATCAAAAAAATAAAGGATATAGTCGGCGGGGATAACGTCCGGGATAACATCGCTGATTTATATGTTTATTCATCTGATGCATCAGTTCACAGTAAAAAACCGGATGTTATAGTAAGACCAGGGTCTATAGAAGAAGTACAAAAAATAATGCGTTATGCAGATAAAAACAAGATTCCTGTAGTTCCTCGTGGTGCAGGCTCTGGTATGAGCGGTCAGACTGTTCCACTTGACGGTGGAATTGTTCTTGATATGAAAAGGATGGATAAAATAATAAAAATAAGTCCGGAGGATGTACTATGTAAAGTTGAGCCTGGTGTAGTAAACGATGAGCTTAACCGTGTTTTAAAACCATATGGTTTCTTTTTTCCACCTACTCCATCTTCCGGCCGTATTTGTACTATCGGTGGTATGATCGGGACAAACGCATCTGGAAATAGATCAGTTAAATATGGCGCCACTCGTGATGCAGTACTCGGTATGAAGGTAGTCCTCGCAGATGGGGATCTTGTAACTCTTGGCTCTAACACCAAGGTTGATTCATCTGGATATCAACTAGCGAAGTTGATGGTGGGATCCGAAGGAACTCTTGGAGTTGTAGTGGAAGCAACTCTTCAGATAACGCCTATTCCAGAATATAGAGCTATGGGTGTTGCAAATTTTGAAAAACTTAACGATGCAGGAAAAATGATAAGTGAAACAATTGCAGAAGGAATAACGCCTTCTATGCTTGAACTCATGGATAAAGTAGCGATAACTGCTGTTAATAACACCCAAAATCTTGGTCTTCCAGATGTAGAGGCAATAGTCATCTTCGAATGTAATGGTATGAAAAAAGAAGCCGTTGACTATGAAATAAATCAAATCAAGAAAATCTGCAAAAAAAACAATGGAGCAGGTGTAAAAGTCACTCATGATGAAGAAGAAATGACGAAGATATATACCGGTAGAAAAAAACTATTTCCATCGCTTTCAAGATATAAAGAAGGTCTATATACAACACCTCTTGCTGATGACATGGCTGTTCCTATGAGCCATATTTCTGAGACGGTAGATAAAATTCATGAGATTGCAGAGAAAAATAATGTCGTAATGAGCGCATATGGACATTGCGGGGCAGGATTGATTCATACGAAAATTTTGATGGATACAAGTAAAAAATCTCAATGGCAGGGTGCAAAAAAAGCTGTAAAAGAGATATATGACTATGTTCATTCAATTGGGGGGACAACTTCTGGCGAGCATGGTATAGGTTTCTCCAAAGGACCATCTTTTAAAAGAGAAAAAGAAGACTCACTTGAAATGATGCGTGCTATAAAACATGCAGTCGATCCAAATAATATTCTAAATCCACATAAATTAATGGATTCACCTGACGACTGGCTTACAGCAACGCCTTTACGTTATCAGGTTAAAAAATAAAAAATTTGATTAAAATATCCGAGGGAAAAAAAGTGGCTACAAAAACCAATACAAAAAGTAAGCGTCTAAAAGAATACGAAGAACAAATGAATATGTGTATACGCTGTGCTTATTGTTTTGAGCAATGTCCAGTTATAAAAGAAAATCAATGGGATACAGAAGGTGCACGTGGTAAAATAATTATGAGCTACGGTATATTAACTGGAGATTTGAAACCATCTCAATATATAGCTGATAAACTTTTTAGATGTACGTTTTGTAGAGATTGCATAGAGCGTTGCCCGTCAAGTCTGGAGTTACTTGAAATATTTTCAAATGCACGTGCAGCACTTGTGGATGCCGGTTTTGCAAGTGATACACATGAATATGTTATTGATAACATCAAAAAGACTGGTAACATCTATGGTGATGAAGAAGTTATAACTCAGGAAAAAGAAGGTAAAACACCGCTTTTTGTCGGATGTCAATATCTAAGTCGTCCGAATAAAACAAAGAAATACATAAAGATTCTTGAGAAACTTGGGATAGAGCCTACGGTTGTTGAAGAGGTATGCTGTGGTTTTCCGATGGATGTGCTTGGTTTTAAGGATGAATATAGTAAACATAAAGACCGATTTAAAGAAAAATTTCCTTTTAAAGATGCTGTAGCTCTTTGTCCTACTTGTACTGTTTTTTTAAAAGAAGGCTATGAGATTAAATCAAAACATGTGCTAAAGTTGATACTTGAAAAAATACCCTCGGCGGATCTTGATTTGAAAGCTACATATCATGACCCATGTGATTTTTCACGTGGTTTAAAAATTATTGATGAACCCCGTCAGATTCTAAAAAAACTAGGTGTTGAAATAGTTGAAATGAAAAACAATAAAGAAAACAGTAGATGCTGCGGAGGCGGAGGCGGTGTATTGATGACAGATCAAGATTTATCTAACGATATCGCAAAAAAAAGGATACATGAGGCTCTTGAGACCGGTGTTGACATGCTTATCACTAGCTGCCCTACCTGTGAGACCACTCTTAAAAAAGCAGCTCAAGAAATTTCTGAATCAGAGGGAAGAAGAATTTCTGTTAGAAATATTGAAGATATAATATGGAAAGGGTTGAGAAATGCTAAAAATTCTTAAACTTGAATATATGCCGGGTCAACAATCAATGCTTGTTTTTCATGCATTGGCAAGATTAGGTTTTGAAGGACTAGTAGTTGTTTCGCCAAAAAATCCTCTTGCTTCAATAGGTTATTTTCAAGATGCAGAAAAAGAAATAGATCTTGATTTTTGCAGGCAAAACAAAATACCGGTTATGCGACGTGAAGTTGGAGGTGGAGCCACATATCTTGATGAAAACCAGATTTTTTATCAGCTTATTTGGCAGAAAGGAAACTCAAAATTTCCTTCACGGATCAAAGATGTTTTCCCTTATCTTTCAGAGCCCGTAGTTGAAACCTATGGTGATTTTGGGATTAAAACCATGTTCAAATCAGAAAATGATATCATAACCAAGGACAGACGAAAAATAACTGGAGAAGGCGGCGGAGATATAGGTGACAGCATGGTGTTTGTAGGCGGTGTTTTAATGGATTTTGACTACAAAACTATGAGTAAAATAATTAAAGTTCCTGATGAAAAATTCAGGGATAAAATCTACAAATCCATGGAAGAAAATCTTACAACTATGAAACGAGAGATAGGTCATATGCCAGAAAGAAAAGAGGTAGTTACATCTCTTGTTAATAATTTTGAAAATCTGCTAGGTAGGATGAAACCTATCACTCTCGACCAAACTACGGTTAATAAAATGATTGAACTTGAAAAATGGTTTACATCTGATAAATTTTTATTCAAAAAAACCCCTCGTATTCCAAAAGGTGTAAAGATAAGAGAAGGAGTAGATATTCTATATAGTACATATAAAGCCCAGGGTGGAGTTATCCGTACTGCACAAGAAGTAAAAGAAAACATGATTGAAAACATTGGAATCTCCGGTGATTTCCAGTTTTATCCTAAATCAGAGCTATCCGGCCTTGAAAAAGATCTACAGAAAACTAAACGTAAGGAAAGCAAAATCATCGACAAGGTTGAAGATTTTTATGATAAAAAAAAGATTGAAAGCCCAGGTGTAGAACCTGAGGATGTCACCGAAGCGATAATTGAGGCAAAATAAAAAATGATTGATTCAAAAAAATTGGATCCAAATTTCAAATATGAAGTAGCGGCTGAAGAAGGCGGTGAAAATATCACCCGATGCTTTGCATGTGGTACATGTACAGCAGGTTGCCCAGTTCGTGAGATCGATGAAAGATATAATCCTCGTAAAATAATTAGGATGGTTCTCCTGGGGATGCGTGAAAAGGTTTTGAAAAGTGATTTCATATGGCTATGTTCCACATGTTATACTTGTTATGATCGATGCCCCCAGAACGTTCAGCTTACTTCGATAATGACGGCTTTGAAAAATATTGCAGCTCGTGAAGGATATATTCATCCCTCTTTTAAAGAACAAGCAAAGCTGGTTAAAGATTTTGGAAGGCTTTACGAGGTTGAAGATTATGATAACAAAAAAAGAAATAAACTAGGTTTGCCGCCTGTTCAAAAAAAATTTGATGATTTAACAAAAATTCTTGACAGTACACTGCCAAAGGAGTTGTTAAAGTGAAATATGCTCTTTTTTTAGGATGCACTATACCTGTTCGTGGTCAAAACTATGAGATGAGTGCAAGAGAGGTTGCTAAAAAACTGGGGATTAATTTTGTGGATATACCTGAATTTTCATGTTGCGGTTTTCCTGTTAAGTCAAGTAATGCTGAGTCATCTTTGGTTATAGCTGCAAGAAATCTTGCTTTAGCTGCAAAAAAAGGTGAAAAAATCTGCACGTTATGCAATGCTTGCACCTCGGTTTTATCTGAGGCTAATAAAGAACTCACAGAGAATAAAGAGCTTAGAGAGAGGGTTAATAAAGAACTAGAAAAAGTTGGTCTTGAGTTTAAACCAGGTGTAGAAATTAAACATTTTTCTCGTATATTATATGAAGATTTAGGTATCGATAAAATCCAGGATAAAATTGAGAAGAATCTCAGCAAGCTTAGCATGAGCGTTCATTATGGCTGTCATTATCTACGTCCATCTGAGATATATGATGGTTTCGATGATTGTGAAAACCCGGTTTCTGTTGAAAATCTAGTAGCTGTTACAGGTGCAGCAGTAGTTGATTATAAAAACAAGTTGGAATGTTGTGGCGGAGCTATCCTTGGTGTTGAAGAAGATATAGCTTTGTCGATGGCTAAAGATAAACTTGATAATGTAACCAAAAATAATGTAGATGCGTTGGTTTCGATTTGTCCATTCTGTAGTATTATGTATGAAGATAATCAAAGGAAAATCGAATCTAAGTTTGATGTTGAATATAAACTTCCGGTTTTGTATTATCCGCAGGTTTTGGGTCTGGCTTTGGGTATAGATCCAAAGCCTCTGGGTTTCCGTCTAAATAAGGTTAAAGCAAAAAAAATTTTTAAAAAAGTGGAGGTGGAAATGTGACCTCCAGTTCTTCTAAGGTTGGATCTGTTTTAGTAGTAGGTGGCGGCATCGGTGGCATGCAAGCCGCGCTTGATTTAGCTGATTCTGGTTTTAAAACATATTTATTGGAGCAAAAACCAGCGATTGGTGGTGTGATGGCTCAGCTTGATAAAACCTTTCCTACCAATGACTGTAGTATGTGTATTATGTCGCCGAAACTAGTGGATGTAGGTCGTCATCCCAATATTGAACTTATCACTTATGCTGATTTAGAGGATGTTAAAGGTTCTGCAGGTAATTTTAATGTTAAAATCAAAAAAAGACCTAGTTATATAGATTCTGATAAATGTACAGGTTGCGGTGAATGTGAAGATGTATGCCCGGTTATTCTTGAATCAGAGTTTGACGAAGGTTTAGCTGAACGTCATGCTATCTATAAGATGTATCCTCAGGCTATTCCGAATGTTTATACCATTGATAAAGTAGGTGTTCCTCCTTGTATGGATGCATGTCCAGCACATGTAAACGCTCAAGGATATGTCGCTCTTATCAAGGAGGGTAAATTTCAGGAGGCAGCTGAACTGATACGTGAGCGTAATCCCCTTCCGAGTATATGCGGTCGAATATGTACTGCTGTGTGTGAAGATGAATGTAATCGAAATGAAATTGATCAACCTGTTGCTGTTCGTGCTTTGAAACGTTTCGCACTGGATTATGAACGTAGCCATGGTAGAGAAACCAAAGAAAATAATGAAGAATCTGTTGAAGACCGTGGGAAAGATAGAAAAATAGCTATAATCGGTGGAGGCCCTGCGGGTCTTACTGTTGGATATGATTTAGCGCGGATGAATTATAAACCAACTGTTTTTGAAGCTCTTCCAAAGGCAGGTGGTATGCTACGTGTTGGAGTACCTGAATATCGTCTTCCTTCTGATGTTTTAGATTATGATATCGAAATGATTGAAAAAGAAGGAGTTGAAATTCGTAGGAATACTCCTGTTGGCCTGGATTTTACACTTGATGATTTAAAAAATAAAGGTTTTGAAGCTGTTTATATTGCTGTAGGTACTCATAAAAGTAAAAAACTGGGGATAAAGGGTGAAGACCTGGAAGGTGTTGAACATGCAGCTGGTTTCCTTCGTGATGTAAGTACTGGTAAAAAAGTAGATTATAGTGGTGAAACTGTAGCGGTAGTGGGTGGTGGAGATGTTGCAATTGATAGTGTCCGAACCGCTCTTCGTTTGGGTGCTAAAAAAGCTTTTGTTTTATACCGCCGTTCACGTGAAGAAATACCTGCAAGTGAAGAAGAAATTGAGGAATGTGAAGAAGAAGGAATTTCGTTTCATTATCTAACTTCACCTAAGAAAATTGTTGGTAAAAACGGTAAGGTTGAGAAGGTTGAATGTATCCGTATGAAGCTAGGTGAACCAGATGATTCTGGTCGAAGAAGACCTATACCGATTAAAGGTTCTAATTTTACTATTGATGTAGATAATGTAATTGTTGCAATAGGTCAAGAGGTTGATTATAGTCTTCTAAAAGCTGCTGGTGAGGAATTAGATACTGAATGGGGTTTAATTAAGGTGGATGAAACCACCTGTCAGACTAATATACCATGGGTTTTTGCGGGAGGGGACGCGGTGCAAGGACCGGGTCTTGTAATTGAGGCTATATCTCAAGCTCATGAAGCAGCGGAATCTATTGACCGGTTTTTAAACAACGAGGATTTATATGAAGATAGAAATAAAGAAGAGTCTGTTGTGGCGCCTAAACCTGAAAAAGATTTTGAAAAAATACCTCGTATAGATATCCCAAAACGCGATGTTGAAGAAAGAATTGATAGTTTTGAAGAAGTAGAGCTTGCTTTAACTGAAGAACAAGCGATAAAAGAAGCTAAACGTTGTCTTTCCTGTAACTTTTGTAGTATCTGTAAACAATGTATCGATGCATGTGAAGCAGATGCAATATGTCATGATATGACAGAAAAAGATATCGATTTAGATGTAGGATCTGTTATTCTTGCACCTGGCTATGAACTTTTTGATGCTGAAATTAAAAGTGAATATGGATATAGTCGTTTTCCCAATGTTGTAAATAGTCTGGAATTTGAACGTATTCTCTCTGCATCTGGTCCATATCAAGGTCATGTTATACGTCCAAGTGATGAAAAAAAGCCGAAAAAAATTGCTTGGATTCAATGTGTAGGAAGCCGTGATAACACATGTGGTAACAACTATTGTTCCTCTGTATGTTGTACATATGCGATAAAAGAAGCAGTAATTGCCAAAGAACATTCCCCTGATATCAAACCTACAATTTTTTATATGGATATGAGAACCTATGGAAAAGGATTCGAGCGATACTATAACAGAGCCGAGGATGAACATGGAGTTGAATTCATCCGTTGTCGTGTTTCCTCCGTAGAGGAAGACCCAGAGACAAAAAACCTTTTCATAAAATATGAAACCGAAGATGGAAAACTAAAAACAGAAGAATATGACATGGTGGTTTTATCCTGCGGTTTATCAGCTCAAGAGAACATGAAAGAAACCGCTAAAAAGATAGGTGTAAAACTTAATGAGTTTGGTTTCTGTAAAACCCGAGAGCTTGATCCGATAGAAACAACCAAACCCGGGGTGTTTGTATGCGGAGTATTTTCCGGTCCGAAAGATATACCTGAAACTGTGATGGAGGCTTCAGGTGCAGCAGCAAAAGCAAGTAGTATTATCGCCTCTGAGAGAAATAAGCTAGTTGAAAAGAAGACATATCCACCTGAACGTGATGTTTCAGGTGAAAAACCTCGTATAGGTGTTTTTATCTGCCATTGTGGGATAAACATAGGTGCATATGTCGATGTGCCAAAAGTTGTGGAATATACAAAAAAACTTCCTCATGTAGCATATGCTGAAGAAAATCTGTATACATGCTCCGATGATACACAAGATAAGATTGTTGAAAAGATAAAGGAACATAAACTAAATCGAGTGATTGTAGCTTCATGTACCCCTCGTACTCATGAACCCTTGTTTCAGGAAACTATCCGAGAAGCTGGTCTTAATCCTAATTTGTTTGAAATGGCTAACATCCGTGATCAATGCAGCTGGGTTCATATGGATGAACCAGAAAAAGCCACAGAAAAAGCAGAACAGCTGGTGAAGATGGCTGCAGCAAAAGCAGCTTTAATTGAGCCGTTACAGACAATTGAAATCGATGTAACCCAAAAGGCTTTAGTTATCGG
>JAZKSG010000035.1:0-12766 GCA_036626215.1 Thermoplasmatota archaeon | reverse complement strand
CTCGAAGCTCAACAAAGTATGAGTCGATGTTTAAGCTCCATGAAAAAAGAAGATGGAGACTAAAAAAAATCTATTTTTTTAACTTATTTTTTTAATTTTACTTTTACCTCTTGGAAATCTTTAGGTACGAAAGATTTTTTAAAAATTTCACTAGCTTCTGAAAGAATAATCCTATAATCATTATATCTTGGGCTGACATGAGTTAGATATAAACGATCAACTTCGGCTTTTTTAGCAGCTTCAGCGGCTTGAGCAGCAGTGGAATGACCATAATCATTAGCTCTTTCCTGCAACTCAGAATGAAAAGTTGATTCATGTATCAAAACATCAGCGTTTTCAGAGCATTTTACAATGTTTTCACATGGTTTTGTATCACCCGTGAAAACAACTTTTCTACCAGGCCTAGGTTCACCCAACACCATGTCTGGTGTAATCTTTTTTCCGTCTTCTAAAACCACGGTTTTTCCTTGTTGAAGTTTACTAAACAACGGTCCTTCAGGCACACCCAGCTCCAAAGCTTTGGGTTTGTTGAACCTACCTGGTCTGCTGTCTTCCTCAAAGACATATCCCAAAGCAGGAAGATTATTATGATCAACTTGGAAACATTTTATCTTATAGCCATCAAAATCTATTACATCGCCATCCTCAACTTCATGTACAACAACCTCATATGTAGGATTAAAAACCCCTAAGGACAAAAGTTTAGAAACCAATTCCACAACTCCCTTAGGGCCATAAACATGCAGAGGTTTCTCCCGGTCGTTAAGCTGCATGGTTTGAATGAGACCAGGTAAACCTAAAAAATGATCTCCATGAAAGTGAGTAATAAAAATTTTAGAGATCTGCATGTAGCTAAGATGGGATTTCTGAAATTGTCTCTGGGTCCCCTCACCACAATCAAACAGAGTTATATCACTGTTTCTTCTAATAGCAACTGAGGTGACGTTTCTCTGAACAGTAGGCCAACTACCGCCGGTGCCAAGAAAAATAATACTAAGTTGTGTCATTCTAAAAAGGGATAAATAACAATAGTAAAAGTGTTATGGTCAACATTTCTTATTAAAAACACCGAAATAACGAGTTAAACTACTATGCACCCTATATCTAAAAATCTTTTCTAGATCTAAAAATTTTTTTCCAATCTTCAGCATCTCCTCATTTGCACAACCTACCACTGCTCTACCATCCCTTTTCAAAGCTTCTTCAATGCTATCGAAGCTTCTTCTATAAAGACGTTCAAGTGGCTCTCCAACCGTTGTAGTAGCTTTGCCATACGGAAAATCCGTAACAACTGCATCTACATCATCTACAAAATTTTTGATATCCCCTATGTCAGCATGAAAAACCTTGTAGTTTTCTATTCCATAAAAATCAAGTGTATCTCTGCAGCCTTCAACCATTTTTCTTTCAACATCGCTTCCAACAACATTTACACCTATCAACCCCGCTTCTATAAGGATACCGCCTGTACCACAAAATGGATCCAACAAAAACTCATCTTTTCTAACACCAGAAAGGTTGACTAATACTCTGGCGATGATAGGATGAAGGGAAATAGGTGAAAAGAAGGGGCGATGTTGTACTTTTCTTTTTTCAAAAATTTTTCTATCAACTTTTGCTTCTTTGACTCCAGCATAAAGCTGATCATCTGTTATCAGAACTCTTATCTCAACATCAGGATTATCTAAATCTACTTTTCTTTTGTTTGTATATTTTGATGCTAAACATTTAACAATATCTCTTGAATCTATATTTCTAGATCTATTTCTATATTTAACAGCTATAGATCCTTCTCTCGTAACTGGTTTTTTCTTTGCCTTTTTCTCTAAGATCCTAATGTCAGATTTACAGGAGAAGAGAAAACGGTTGATGTAAAAAGTCATCGCTAATCTTTCTTGTAATCGAGATATAAAACCGTTTGGAGCATCTATGATATCTATTACCAATACGTCTTTATTGGATTCTACGGTTTCAAAAACTATTTTTTCTGCTTTTAAAACAGATTTAATCTCAGTGGTGGGAAACTGTTTGTGTTCCTGGGAAAGTTCAAAGAAAAGTTTTTCTGATTTAGTCATAGCTTCTTTAAGGAAAGGTAAAAGGGTTTTTTAAGTATAATCAAAAAAGTAGAGAGACTATTCTTCCTCTTCTTCATCTTCCTTATTCTTTTTTTTCTTTTTGTCTTCTTTAAGTTTTTCATCGATTTTTTTTCTTAAATCATTTGTTCCTTCAAACCATTTATCGACTCCTTCTTCGTCTATTTCTCCAGTTATTTTGTCGATTTCATATCTGATGTCGTCGGTCCCCTCAAACCAATCACGATCTCGTTTTTTCATTATTTTTTCAGAGACAACTTTTTCTGTTTCATCTTCCTCTTTTTCATCTACTGAAACTACTTCTTTTTCTTTACGAGGTCGACGTATCCTTATTTCTTCTACTTTGGAGTCTGATGATGAGGAGGTTACAAGTTTGTCATATGTTCCATATTTTTTTTGACCGATGTTTTCTTTCTTTTCCTCTGGTTCTTTTTTATTCCCTGTGTTTTTTTTATGTCTAGACAGTATTTTTTCTTTAGATATTTCCTTTGCACGTTGATAGATAGATGTTTTTTGTCTGAGATAGACGAATACTACGGCGAAAACGAGTGATAAACCGGCTACAAATAATACAAAATTGGGATCTTCCCAGAATGGAGGTGCTGCTGAGACTACTATCTGATCCTGATATTTATCGTAGTTTTTATGGTTTACGTATATGGCGTAATCTCCAGGTTCTGAGGGGGCGGTCAACCAGGTGTGACCCTTATTGTTTGTGGTTCCTTCTATACCTGGCTCATCCAGATAAACGGTTGCGTTGCTGACTCCTTCTTCAGATCCATCTTTGATTATATAGACATCCACTCGGAACTTTTCACCTGCTTGAGGTGTCCAGTTGCTTAATTCGATTTGTAATGGAGTACTGGTATCTGCTTTTATAGAAGGAAAGAAGGATATAGTTATGATTGATAGGAATAATAGCAGTATTGTTAGATAGAGCCCAAAATGATGTGTTTTTTTCTTGGTAATTTTTTCTCTCCTCATTTAACATCTATATGATATTTGTAGGTTTTTTTGTACCTGTATAGATGTTTTAGGATGTATTTATGTCTTATCAAATATAATGTAGACTTTGTTTTTTTACTAGGCAGGGTTGTTTTTTTGTTAATTATAGGCAAAATATTTATTAAATATTAAATATATTATTATTAATATGAATATTAACGTGAATAATATTTAAGGACATATAAAAATGATAAGTATTGTAAACAAAGATTTATATATAAATAAGTTTAAAATAAGTTATGTAGGTGAGAAAACCACATGTTCATGAACAAGAAACACAGAGCATTTTTCATCTCAATTTTACTGTTATTTAGTATATTAACTGTTTTAACTGCCCCTCAAATAGCAAAAGCAGAAGTAAATCTTGAAGATGAAGAAACAAAACTTTACTTTGTAAATTCGACAGTGCCCCCAATCCTAAAAACAGAAAACCTTATAAAAAAACTCATCAAAGGAAACATAAGTGAACTGGTAGGACTGACAGATTTTGAAATCCCAGAATTATCAACAGAGATACCAACTGAAAAAGAACCATTCTACTTTCCACCGACTATCTCAAACAGAAAATATAAAAGCGAAACTTTGAACTGGATTCTCTTATGGACAATATATGATCTAATAGATACAGTTGGAGAAGAAGATTCTCTATCTACTGCACTTATAAGCGAAATCACTGGGTTCTCTTCACAAGAAATAAAGGATATGAAACAAGCCGCTGAACAAACAGGGAAGACACCTCTTGAATTCTTAACAACTCTACTATCCTCCTACATGGGAGTTAAGATTGACCCTACCATCTTCCATCCTCTAAAAATGAAAGAAAAATATACAGTTAAAGGGAACCATGAGCTGAAAAACAGTATCACCTTCGATTTGTTTTTATCCACCCGTTTTACTTCAAAAGTTACTTCCACGGCAAATAAGTTCGTAGATTTAAGTAGATTCATAGACACAGTAAATGCAGAAGTGTTAGTAAATGGGGAAGAAAAAGGAAAAAACTCTATACCCATAACTCCAAAACTGCTTAAAGGAGAAAAAAGTCTAGTCTCTATAGATGTACCTATAAATGAGAATATTGTAATACAAGAAGGAGACAAATTAGAATTTACAGTGGAAATAATTCCATCCGAACAAAAACCAGAAGATTACTTAATAAAATATGTATCTAATCAAATTTCCACCGATATAAACATAACCGATGGCAAAGACACCCTGATAGATTTTTTAACGGAAACTAAATCATTTGTTGAAGAGTCCATGATCAATCAAAGCTTGATAGCTAAACTTCAACCTATCGGTGAAGAAATAAATTCTGCTATTGACGGCATCCTAGATATAGTAACCGAAACAGAAGTTGATCTAGGCGAAATAAATATCACAAACAGCGTAATAAGATTTGTAAACTCATATCTTGCAGCATCTCTCGTCTACAGTTCCTCAGACTATCCTTCTTCCGTTACCATACCTTTTGGAATTAAAAAAGAAGAAAAAAGATTCTACCTTAGAGACAATGAAAAACTATCATTAGATAAACCTTCTGAAGAAAGTGAGGAAAAAACAGTTGACCTATCTAAAAATGATGGTAGATGGGTAACTGGAGAAATGGGTAGAAGTAAAATTTTGAAAGATGCAAAAGCCATAATATATCTTGACCATCGCGATACAACTGTTTTAAAGAAAAAAATAGAAATTATATCTGATTTGTATATATCTGGTGAAGATGAACCACTTGTTTCGTCTTCTAAAACTTTGGATAAAACATTCTTTAAATTGTTTGGTAAACCAAGTAAAGTAGAATTTGATTTTGATATACCTGAAGGTACAGAAATACCATATAATAAAAAACTTGAACTTAGAGTTAGAGATGCAAATGGTACAAGATATGGTTTATTTGGTTTAAGACGTAGTGTAGATCTTGTTTATAACAGCATGAGCCAGCCGTCTTCTTTGACTGTTAAGCTTGGAGAGACAGACCATATTAACATAGCGGAGATAAACAGTCAAAAAGTGGGTGAATTTAAGGATGTGCAGCCGATAGCTGCAGGGGAAGGCACCACTTTTGATTTCAAAGTTACAAGTGATTACGAGGAAAGTAATCTAAACGTGGATATAGAAACTTTCTCTGATAGCGATAATTGGAAAGTTGATGTGGCATCTGAGAAAATCAGTGTACCTGAAGATGGTAGTGCAATTGTTCCTATAGTGGTAAATCATACCTGGAAAGATCTAGAAGCATATGATGGAGACTCCATAGAGATTACAGTTGAGATAACGGGTAAAACCGGTATAGACAGCTATGATTTCACCGTCAAAGTTTCTAAGGATGCAGTTGAATATGACACTGAACTTATTACACCAGATGATAAAAAAATTAAGAAAGGAGAAAGCAGTGTCTACATCTTCAAAATAAGAAACAAAAACAGTGGTCTATGGCCAGATAGCTACACTTTAGACGTTACCTCTGAACATGACTTTAAAGTTGTATACAATGAGAGTATAGGTGAACTTCAAAACTATGAGATAGATGAAGATGAAGCAGAGTTCAAAGTAGAGGTGTATGTACCACGAGATACAGAAGTCAAAAAAGATGTTTTGACAGTTGAAATAGTTAGTGAAAGTGGAAAAGTTTTCACTGCTAACGTCACCACTAAAACGGTTGAACCTGGAGTTTTTGAACAGATATATGAATTCTTCGACTCTACCGCTGAAGAACTCGGTTTGAAAAAGGTCTTAGGTGGCTATGCAGGAGGCTTCCTATTATTCTTGATTATCTTCCTAATAATTATATTCGCTTTAGCAGCAATAATGGCAGCTAAAAAAGAATACACCCGCCTAATATGTTTAGATAGAATTAAAGAAACTTTACCAAATGAAAAAGTGGAATATCATATCAGTGTACAGAATCCATCCAACAAAAGACGTAGATATGAGTTAACAGCTAGAAAGGTTACAGAAACTGAAGGATGGAATGTCTCTATAGATAAAGAAGACGTTGAACTTTATTCAAAAGGTGAAGAGGTCGTTAAGTTAACTGTTGAAGCTACTGATCTTGTAGAGGAAGATGACTGGGTTGAGGTAGTATTAATTGCTAAGGAAGTAGACACTGGATATAGCGATAAAATCTCTACAATTACATCTATAAGCGACGAAGAACCAGAGTTAAAAATAGTAGGATTATTCCATTGGCCTCGTGTATTCAAAGAGGGAGATAAAGTTACAACTTCGTTCAAACTGGAAAACAAGGGTAATGTAGCTGCGAAAAACATCAGCGTGATTTTATATGTTAACGGTAAAGAAAAGAACCGTGTAAAAAATATCACTATTCCAGGTGACGGCTACGCGGAGATTGAGATTCCTTGGATTGCCGAAAAAGGTAAAAATGATATCGACATAGAGGTAAAACAATAAAAAATATATACAGGTTTCGTATAAACCTCTATCTACAAATATATTTACCAAAGTTTTTTGCTTTTAAAAAGGGTTTATTTTTATGTCTGATGGAGCAAAAAAAGAGAAAAAAAAGAAAGAAATCCGGGATTTAAAGGGAGCTGAAAAAAAGTTTCGATCCTGTATACAACGGAGAAACGAACTCAACGATTTAGCTCGGAGTTTACGTGAAGAACGAGACATGCTCAACGAGCGTAAGAAAGAAATCAAAGAAGAAATGCAGAAAGCCAAGGAAGAACGAGATAAACTTGTTTCTAAGATGAAGGAACATAAAAAAATCCGGAATAAACTTCAGGAAGAAGCAAAAAAACTTATTGAGGCTAAAAGGAAGAAAAAAGGAAAGGTTTTTGAGAATCTTCCGTTGCGTGTTGAGGAGATAAAAGCGGATATTCAGATGCTTCAATATAAACAGGAAACTACTCCTCTGAGTCCTTCTAAAGAAAATGAATTAATTGAAAAAATACAGGAGAAAAAGAAGGAATATCAGGATGCCAAGGAAGAACTAGAGAAACAAGAAGAAATGAAGATTGATATTGAAGACAAAGATAATGCTATAGATGAGCTGTTTGAAAAAGCGGATGAGGAACATGAAAAAGTTATGGAGCTTCATCGAGAAAATCAGAAGTGGCATGAGGAATATGTAAAACATGTTAAAGATATGTCTGCAGCTATAAATGAGTCAGATAAAAAACATGAGGAATATATTCAGGTTAAAAAAGAAGCTCAAAAGTATCATGAAAAAGCCTATGAGATGAAATCGAAGATTATAGCTATCAAAGGTAAGCGACGTAAAAGACGAAAGCAATCTAAAAAGGCTCTCAGAGATCAAAATATCAAGGCGAAGAAAGAAACTATGGATGAGGAGAAACTTGAGGAATATGCAGATAAATCCGTGGAAGAATTAAAGAAGGGAAAGAAGATATCTTTATAAAAGTGTTTTTTTGAAAAATACTTGTTCTAAGAAACTCTTTTTTAACAGTCGTTACACTTTTATATAATATTAACCAATATATAATTATATGAAAAGTTATATTAAAATTCTGAGTTTTATCATAATTCTGATTCTTGTTGGATCATCGTTATATATAGGTGTTCCTTCCCCATCTGACAAGGATACAGATGATGTCCCACCGGTTATCAGTTTTGTTTCAAGAAATCTAACCGGTTCTCCAGGTAAGATTTCCCGGATTATATCTAATTTTTCTGACAATCAAGAAGTCGATGAAGCAATATTGCATTATAAATCTGCTACCTCTAAAGAGTGGAATAAAAAATCTATAAAACAGGGAAACGCAGATATAGATATCCCCGAGGACTCTACTGAAAACTGGTATTACTATGTTACTGTTGATGACAAAGAGGGAAATATAGTTGGACTTCCTTCTACAGATGGAAGCAAATATTATGTTATAGAGGTAGAGGGCCCTAGTAAAGAATTAGAACATCATGTTTTTATAGAGGAGGGAACAGCAGGTTGGTGTAATAACTGTCCCTCTGTTGCAAAGGTGATCGATGAGTTCTATAAATCCGAAGATTCCAGGTTTTATTATGTAAGCTTAGTTGAAGATATGAATAAAAATGAAGATAACATAGCACGTCAACGTCTCCAAGATGACTACAACATATACGGTTTCCCCACTTTATACATAGATGGAGGATATGAAGTAATTTTAGGGGGTAACGATTTTAGATCTGTTTTTTCCGAGAAGATTTCTAAAGCATATGAAAGAAACGTACCAGAAGTAGAGATAAATGTTGATAGTAGTTGGAATGATCAAGATGAAAAGTTGGAAAACATGGTGACTGTTAGAAACTATGAAGAGGATTCATATGAGGGTAGAGTTAAGGTTTATATCACTGAGATAAACAGTCGGTGGGATGATTATAATGGTGAACCTTATCATTATGCTCTGCTTGACTATGGAATCAACAAAAAGGTTGAAGTTCCAGCTGATGGAGAAATACAGATTAATAAGAGCTGGGACCCTGAAGTAGCGGGTTTTTCTGATATCTCACCTGAAAATCTTTGGGTGGTGGCAGTGTTGTTTAACGATGAAGTAAAACAAAGATATTCTCAGCCTTCACAGAAAAAAGATAGTTTTGATGCACATTTCTCTGATGCTGTCTCAGCTACCCGGGTAAGTGAAGGAGATCTACCTCCCTCTGTTGGTATTAGTAAGCCCAAGAAATGGATGTTTTATTTTAGAGGGAGAGAAATCGGTAAAACCCTATTTGGCAATACTTTACTTCTAGGTAAAACGGATATTGAGACAAATGTCGTTGCAGAGGCTGGTGTAGACCGGGTAGAATTTAGAATAAATGGTTTACTCCGAGAAAAAACTTTTACTGATGAAACAGCTCCATATGGGTTTACATGGGATTTCTTTTCTTTTGGAAGATATACTGTTAATGTGAAGGTTTATGATAAAGAAGGAAGAACGAATACAGATAGTATACAGGTTTATGCTTTTATTTTATAAAAAAGATTAGATGTCTATTTTGCTATTCTATTTCTATTATACATCCCTATGTTTTCTTTTAATAAAGCCATAAGGAAGTCGTTACGTTCCTGTTCAGAGTCTTTAAAAGCACCGTATATTGTTGCATAGTATGGCCGTATGTCTCCACTATGATGATACTCTTCTGTTATAACAATAAACATTGGAAAACCATTAACATGTTCTTTATCATAGTATCTCCAGCTATTTCTCATATTCTCAGGTATGCTGCTGTTGTCTATATATATGTAGATGTAGTTTACAGTTGTGTTTTTGATTTTTATTTGTTTATAGAACTGCTGTTCTTTTTGAAATGTTGCGTTGAAAAAGTTTTGTATCGTCGGAAGTATTTCATCGCAGGCAGGACATGCGTCTTTGCTGTAATGTAGAAAAATCGGCCCTTTAGATAGGTTTTCTAAGATGAAATCTGGATGGGGTTTACCATTTGCTGTATCGAAGGTGTAATCCACAGTTGTTTTCTTCTGTAGTTTTATACAGCTTAAACATAAAACTTCTACTATGCTTGATTGTACATCCTCATAGATGTTGGTGTTAAACATTAAACCAGTTAAACCACCTGCAAGTATTACCAATATGGTGATTTGAACAGCGAGTATTTTTTTCATTTTATCACTCCATTTTTTTGAAGTTTATAGCGTTTTTAGGACAAACATTTACACATTTTCCACACAAAATGCATTCTGGATCACGATGCATATTCGGAATATTTATACCCATAGGGCAGACCTCTGAACATCTGTTACAATGTATACACCTATCTTGATCTACCGAGACATGAAAAAAACTGATTTTGTTGAATGGAGCAAGAATAGCTCCAACAGGGCAGAAGTAACGACACCAACCCCGTTCCACCAAGAAAATCAACAGCAGAAACAGGATAAATACAACTAAAGCCGTCCAGAAATAAAAAGCTGGAGCAAATTCACCAGGATTTAAAATCAGTATGGGTATAGTACCAGTTAGGAATCCTACTGGGCAGATATCTGTAAACATGAAACCCACCAGATATGTAGTAGCTACCACCAATCCTATTAAACAAAAATATTTGGCATATCTGAGATATCTCTCTATTTTATGTTTACCAAGTTTTTGGAAGAAAGAGTATTTTTTAAATTTTCTAGCTACGCTACCAGTTAATCGTTGAAGTAAACCGAGGGGGCATGCCCAGCCACATACCGCTCTACCGCTGAGAGTTCCAACTACACCGAGTATCAAAATCGGATAAAAAAACAGTTTAGCTTTAAAGCTAAACTTGTATACGCTTTTCTCTATAGCGCGGAGAGGACAAGCAGCATCACTAGCCGGGCATGCATGACAATAAAAAAAAGGGTAACAAAAACCGGTTTTTAGACCAAAGACTCCAAGGTTGGCAGAAATAAAAATTGTTATCTGGGATATTAGTCGTTTTATTTGGAATTTCATCTTAATCTCTTTCTTTTAATTAGCATAGTAATAACTAAAGCAGCTATCAATGCTATTAAAAATTCAAAACCAGGTATTCCTACATCTGGTTTCTCTTTATCCGACGAATCTGATGAGAGAGATACCTCTACAAAGTCATCAGTACCGGGTTGCCAATTCCATCCTTCCGTAGTCTTATATCCAAGCTTATATTGTATCTTCGTGGCATCAGAATGTTTTAAATCTATCGTAGCTTCGTATACATCACCGTTTTTAGTCATAGTCTCGTTGAAACCATCGCCGTAACATAAATCTTTTTTACATTCATCAACCTTGATTACTACTTCATTCGGAGTTACATCGGTAAAGGTAGCTGTAAAAGTAGCTGTTCCACCTTTAGATGGATTTTCAGGGTTTAATTCTACTGTGGGTGTAGCTGTTGCAAAACCTGCCATGGCAAGCAACAATATTGTTCCTATGATAAATCCTATTTTTTTGTTATCTCTCCTCTTCATTATTTCTCACCAAATTTCTTTTTTTTTTGGATTTAGAGTAGTTGATCTATTTTTTCTTTAAGGAAAACAGGGTTTTTAATGTTTGATCCCCAACTTGGAACTGGTTCTTTGAAAAAACACAGTCCTGTATGTTTGTAGTATACCTCTCCTTGTTGATCAAATATACAGAGTGAAGGGATACCTTCACCTTTATATTTTTCTAGACTATTTTTTTCCATTCCAAAAGTCCAGTTTAATTGAGTGGCTTGTTTTTCGAATTTATTTAAAAAATTTTTTACATCAGAGGAAGTTTCCCCATCATAGGTATCAATTGATAATATCTCTAAATCTGTGGAGTTATAATGTTGATAGATTTTTTTTAATTCAAGCATTTGGTAATGACAAGGTTGGCACCAGGTTGCCCACATGTCCAAAACTATAATTTTTCCCCTATAATCACTTAGATGTTTTGTATTACCGTCTAAGGAGGTAAAAGCGAAATCTTCACCATCGTCAGAGGACTGTTTATCTTCAGATAGTAATGCATAACCTGCTGCAAAGGAGGAGGATATAATTATAATTATGACTGCTGTAAGTAGAAGTGTTTTTTTATTACTCTGTTTTTCTTTACTTGTTCTCTTTCTATTTATTTGTCATCACCCTTTCCAGATAGGGAGTCTAAAATTGAATTTTAAAAAATAGTGATTTTAATATTTTTGTAGTTTTGATTTGATGTTTTCTTTAGGCATGGCTCCTACCATTTTGTCTACTAGCTCACCGTTTTTGAAGATTAACAAGGAGGGTATGCTCATTATTCCATATTTTGATGCTGTCTGTTTGTTTTCATCTACGTTGAGTTTTCCGAATACAAATTCTCCCTGCATTTCTTCTGCTAGGTCTTCTATTATTGGTCCAATGGTTTTACATGGTCCACACCATGGAGCCCAACAATCGACAACAACTTTATCGTATTTTTCTACATGTTGATCTATATCTGCATCACTCATTTTTATAGGTTCATTTGGCATTTTTTCATTCATGTTTTCACCTTTTATGTATTTCTTTTTCATTTGTTCAAGTTTTTTCTTTTTGATTTTTTCTAGTTCTTTATCCATGGTTGTTTTTTATAATAGCCGGATGTACTATTTAACGTTTGTGCAATATTAATGCACAACCGGTTTTTGTTTTATCAAAAAGAACTATCATTTATTCTCCTGCAACCATTTACGAATACGGAGATACCCAACATGTTTATTCTCATTTTCCCAGAGAATAGGAGCCGTCTTCTGCAAATCATCATAAACATCATATTTTTCAGCCATCTCCGCCTGATCCTCAGACCAATCACCTAACTCATGAGGAAAAGTAACAATCTCTATGTCGTCACGATCGGCAATAAGCTTCTTAGTCTGCGTACATTTTACACAGTTTTCCAAGGAAAACAAAATTTTTTCACTCATAACATATTCCCCATATCTCTAAACTAAATAGATCTATCAAACAAATTATTGTATCATTGTAATATATCATACATATATTAGTGTTAACCTAAAACTATTTTTTTATTAGAAAATACCTATTGAAACTACTTTACAATTTTTGATTTATAAAAAAGCATGTAAAGCAAAGCGAAATACTACGTTTTCAGTTTTAATATTGTTAAGTATATCCTAATTCTTATTCATCTGTGTGATATAGTTATTATTTTTTTATGAATGTATTTGCGTCCTTAGATGATAATACACATGATCCGAATACACACCAGCCTGCTGACCAAGCGGAATCACACAAGCAAACTCCACATAAT
>JAZKSG010000034.1:0-12984 GCA_036626215.1 Thermoplasmatota archaeon | reverse complement strand
CGAATCCGAGATGGCATCTGTTTTTAGAGTTTTCATCTACCACAAAACCTGTTTCAAATATTTTTTGTGGAAGAGAATGATGACGGTTTTCATTCAAAATCTTCAACAGAGAAGGTAACAAAGATACACGTAAACAGTTATATTCTTCACCTATAGGGTTAGCGATTTCAACTCTTTCTTGTTCTTCCATGTTCAACCTGTGAAATTCATCTTTCTCATTTGAGATAGTGAACGTGTTGACTTCGTTGAAACCTAAACCAATTAAAACCGCTCTCAAAGAATCAATGAAGTCTTGAGATGGAAGACTTCTACCGAAAGTTAATTCTTTAGGCAACATGGTTTCAAAACTATCGAAACCATATCCTACAGCTACGTCTTCAACCAAATCAACATCGTGAAGGATATCAGCTCGCCAACTGGGCGATTCAACCAAGACTTTATCCTCTTTCATCTTAGCGTTATGACCCATTCTTCTAAGGCAATCAACTGCTTTATCCCCTGACATATCCGTTCCAAGTATTCTATTGATATATTCTAACGAGATTTCGTTTTTTTGAGGAGATAAATCAGGTAGAATAAAAGACTCTTGTTTGTCCTTAACAGTTGTAGTATATATCTCACCGCTTCTTTCTGCTAAAGCGGTAGACACTATGTTCAACGCATATCTAACCGCATCTCTATCAGTACCTGTAACATCTAGAAAAATGTTTTCAGTGAAAGGAGTGACTTCTGTCAACACACCATTGATTATAGGCGGATAAGATAACACGTTATCATTTGAATCCACTATAACAGGGTGTTTATCAAAATCTTGAAGGATGTCAGCATATACTACACCTTTTTCATGATGTTTTAGTATTTCACTCATAGCCATAGATTCAACTTTTCCAAGAGGAACAAACTGTATACTATCTGGATCCACTGCTTTATAGGTGAAAGGTGGTTCAATTGGTTCAAAATTGTGTACTCCTATAGCTACTTTTTTACGGTTACGACCAAGACCCATATGGAGTTTTTCCTGCAACTCCATCAGAGACGTTACGAGAGCATCGGCCATAGTCACATTTTTGATTAGAGCAGTAGCTATATGTGGCCGTACTTTTTTTACTGATTCATCTACATTTAAAACTACATCTGACTCTTTTGTATTATAATTTTTTAGACCTTTTTCGAAATCAAAAAAAGCACGTGACGCCCTTGCTATTCCTTCTACTGATGCTAAATCTGGTCGATTGGGGAAAAACTCTATACTTATTTCATCTTCTTTTACTTTATCTAGGTCTGCCCCAATCATAGGAAGTTTTTCTACAAGTTTCTCTTTAGATATCTCATATCCAAGCAGATTTGTGAAATCGTTATAATCAAATGTAACAACTGGCATAGTAAACAAAAAATGGAAATAAGTTTTTGATATAAAGGTATTGTCTATAATACACATGGAAAAATCCTCTTTTTTCCAGTAGTTTTAAGTGAAAGACATTATTTTTCGGTTGAACATCGAAAAAAATATGTCTATTGAAGAAACCAATATAGTTGAACCAGGAGATATATCCGATATAAACAAAGTTGAATTCAAAAATGTTGATCAGTACATAGATTATTTTTCTGAGTTAGTTAACCTTGAAAGAGAAGAAGAGATGCGTAGACATAAAAATGAAATCAGGAAACTGTCTGGGAAAGAACGTGAAAAAAGAGGGAGAGCTGTGCTTCATCTAAAACCACGTAATGAGGGGACAGCCCTCGGTGGACGATCTCTAGTAAAATTTGTCCGTAAAAGCGGTCTACCTGAAACTGAGATAAGTGTAGGCGATCTTGTCAGAGTTAGCAACAAAAATCCGCTCTCAGATAACAACCCCTCTGGAACCGTTTTAGAGAAAACAGGATATTCGATTTTGGTCGCTTTTGACAATAAACTACCTGGCTGGGTAAAAGGATCGGTTCGTCTAGATCTATATGTTAACGATATAACTTTTCAGCGGATGTTAGATTCACTAAACAAAATCAGGGAATTGGAAGGTAGACGAAAAAAGTTGTTTAAAAGAATTATATCATATAACGAGATAGAAAAAGAGAAGACGGATTTCGATAAAAGTATAGATCTTTTTAACTGTAAGTTAAATAAAAGTCAGGAGGAAGCAGTATTACAAGCGTTGTCATCTGATTTCTTCCATCTTATACATGGTCCACCAGGTACAGGTAAAACTGTTACATGTGTAGAGTTGATTGAGCAAGTAATAGAAAACGGGAAAGAAGTGTTGGCATGCGCTGATTCTAACACCGCAGTTGACAATCTTGTAGAACATCTGGTTAAACAGGGGAGATATGTAGTTAGAGTGGGGCATCCCGCCCGGATAACGCCTATCCTCCGGGAACATTCTCTAGATTTTTTACTTGAGGATAACGAGTTTTTTAAAAAAGCCTGTAGTTTGAGAGAAAAAGCATATAAATTAAAAGACCAACAAGACAATTTTACTTATCCAAGCGGCCGCTGGAGAAGAGGTCTTAGCAACAAAGCAATCAAAGATTTAGCTGATAAAAACCGGGGTAGCAGAGGTATACCACCTAAACGAATAAAAGAGATGGCTAAATGTATACAGCTACAAGAGAAAATAGATGAAATATTCAATAAGATTGACTCTCTAGAAGAAAAAGCGGTTAGAGATATTGTCGACAACGCTGATGTAGTATGTTCTACTACTTCTTCTTCCGCTAGTGAAGCATTAAAAGATTTTGAGTTTGATATATGTGTTATAGATGAAGCAACACAGGCGGTAGAGCCCTCCTGTTTGATCCCAATGGTTAAATGTGATAAAGTTGTGATGGCAGGCGACCATAAACAGCTTCCACCTACTATTCTCAACGAAGAAGCAAACAAAGAAGGGTTATCTGATACTTTGTTTGAAAGATTACTTGCTCTTTATGGAGACGAGGTGAAAAGTTTACTTACAGTTCAATACCGTATGAACGAAAAAATTATGGAGTTTTCAGATCAATGTTTTTATGATGGAAAACTGTCTGCTGATGAATCTGTTAAAACTCATACTCTACAGGAATTAGTTGAAAATGAGGTAAAAGGAGGAGAATATATAGAAAAGGTTTTGGATCCAGGTGTTTGTCTTTGTTGGATAGATCATAAAGGAGACTTCTCAGAAAAAAGTCGTTCTGATTCTCCATCTAAAGTAAACCCGGGTGAAGCAGAGATAATAGATAAACTGGTTTCAGGTTTAACCAAAATGGGGATCTCACCCAGAATGATAGGGATTATAACGCCTTATAATGATCAGAAGGATTTGTTGAAACGTTTAATAAAAAACGAGGAGATAGAGATAGATACAGTCGATGGCTTCCAGGGGAGAGAAAAAGAAGTAATCCTACTCTCACTGGTTAGAAGCAACCTAGATAACTCTGTTGGTTTCTTGAAGGATCTGAGGCGGCTTAATGTTAGCATAACACGCGCAAGGAAAAAACTTGTAGTGGTTGCTGATTCCACAACTGTCTGCCGAGATAAAACATATTCACGTTTTTATGATCATGTCTCTAAAAACGGCGTAGTTGTAACGAAATAGATTTTTCTAAAAAAGAGATATTTGCCAAAAATATTTATAATGCAGTAATACATTGTCACAAAGTGAAGATAGGAGAGCTGTGGAGAATAGAACCTCTTGGTTTTAAAAGAATAAAAGTCCAATTATTTCCTTATCATTGAGATATTTCTCATATATAGAAGGCGGGTTGCATATGGATATACGGCAGGATGAAATAACTACACTTCATGATTTAAACGTCAAAAATAAAAAACTTTTGAAATCTGTTAGGGAGGCATCTGAAGAACGACCTTTATCTGTAATTATGCCTATGCTGTATAAAGAGATAAATAACGACGCAATAGGAAACATCCTGCAGGGTTTAAATAAATGTGATTATCTCAAAGAAGTTATTGTTCCTCTTGCAGCAGATAGCAAAAAAGAGTTTGAACATGTTAAACGTTTTTTTGACAAACTAGATATCCCTAATCTCATAATGTGGTGTAATGGACCACGTATAACCAAGTTGATGACTGATTTAAAGAAAGACGAAATAAACCTTCTGAAATATAGCGGTAAGGGCAGAGATGTCTGGTTGGCTATGGGTATAGCCAGTCTGAGATCATATGCATTTGCTTTACACGATGCAGATGTTAGACAGTATAATGAGATGATACCTAGTAAACTTCTGTATCCTGTAGTTGAACCTGAGTTGGATTATGAGTTCAACAAGGGATATTATGCTCGTGTAAATCGTAAGAATAGAATAATGTATGGACGAGTTTTCCGTCTTTTCCTCCATCCTATCCTGAGGGCTTTTGTAGATAACATTGGACATGAAACCGATTTCACACGTTTTTTACGATCTTTCAGATATCCTTTAGCTGGAGAGTTTGCTTTAACTAGTGGCCTCTCGCTTGACGTAGATTTACCAGGTGACTGGGGGATAGAAATAGGTATCATGGCTGAGATGTACAAAAACGCACCTAGCAAACGGATATGTCAAACCGATCTAGGATTCTATGAACATAAACATCAACAGATAGGTGGAAAACACAGTGGTTTAACTAAAATGAGTGGAGATATTTTGAAAACATTATTAAGGGTTTTAATCGAGGAGGATAACATAGAAATTTCCAAAGAAGGGTTAACTTCTTTGAGAGTATTATATCTCAGATATGCTCGTGATGCAATAAGAAAATATCATGCTGATGCACATTTTAACAATCTTAGATATGATAGACATATAGAAGAAAATATTGTCGAGCAATTCAGTAGGCAGATAATGAGAGCAGGAACTAGCTACATGAGGAAACCTGTCGGTACTTGGATTCCTGATTGGCTACGAGCTATTTCTGCAAGGAAAAAGATAAGAGAAGAACTTCTTGAGATAGTTATTAAAGAAAATGAATAGAGGGTAGAAGTTAGAATGTTAGGAGGGGAAGAAATTTGAACCAAGAATGGTGTAAAGATTTAAAGCTAGACCCAGAAGTATGTAAAAAATGTGAAGAAGTTGGCGACGTAGACATAATGGTGGGAGTATTAGGTAAAGACGTGGAGACAACTATTTTAAATGTTTTAAAAGTGGCGAATGAAGGTTTGTATCGTTATTTTCCTAATCTCAAAAAAGCTATAGCGGTGTCAACCGGTGATTCTAGTGATGACACAGATCGAGCTGTAGAACTTTTTATGCCCTATGAAAACATAGAGAAAATTGTTACAAAAGATATTGCTCCTAAGGGTAAAGGCGCTGGAGTTATGACTATTTTTGAGATAGCTCATAAAACCAATGCTAAATGTGTGTTGTTGATGGATGGAGACCTACTCAGTGTTAGACCTGGTTGGGTTGAAAACATGGCTAACCCTATTGTTTATGGCCGGGCGGATTTAACCGTTCCTTATTATATCCGTGATAAAAACGATGGAGTGATAACCAACAATTTGGTTTATCCTTTCACCAGGGCACTATACGGCATAGATATACGTCAACCTATAGCTGGTGAATACGCGCTTTCTAGAAATCTCTATGAAATGCTACGAGAGCACCAATTGTTCCCACCAGGTTTTGGAGTGGATATATTTATTGTTACTTCAGCTGCCGCAGAAGGAATGTATGTAAAAGAAGGTTTATTTTCTTTGAAAATACATGAATCCACTACACATTATCTTGAACCCGAAAAATTTTTGATACCAATGTTCCGCAGGGTAACCAACACCATGTTTAAACTCGCGGATTACTATGAAGACTACTGGAAGTCTAGACCTCCTGCCTGGCGTCCGAAATATCAACGTGAATCTTTTAGTAGGAAACCTATACCTGTTAAAGTAGACATTGAGGATATGCGTGAATCTTTTACTTCTGAATACAAATCCTCAAAAAACACTATGTCTCAATATTTAACAAGTAGTTTGATGGATAAACTCGAAAACATTGTTAACGGTGACGGAAAATTTGATGCAGAACATTGGGCTGAAATGGTATATGAGTATGCTGCAGCATACAAAAAAACTGATAACGAAGCAGATCGATATTTACTTCTTGATACTCTGAAAACTCTCTGGCTTGGGCGATTTGTTAGTTACGCTGAAGAAGTAGACGACATGGATATCAACGAAGCTGAAAAGGTTATACAGAAACAAGCAGATATATTTGAAGACAAATTTGAATATCTTCTTTCAAAATATGAAGAAACTATAACTCCAACCTAAAAACAACTTTTTTCTTTTTATAATATTTGTAACGATTGAAGATAGGGAGGTATTTTTGATGAAAATATTAGCAGCGGCAGATATACATGGAGCACAACACCGGATGAACATAATCCTTGAAAATGTTAGAGAATATAAACCCGATTTAGTAATAATAGCTGGTGATATAACTCAGTTTGGACCTGGTGATCAAGCAAAAACATTACTCGATCAAATACCTGTTGAAACATTTGCTGTTAGTGGAAACATAGATAGTAACGACGTTATAAAAGGCATAGAGGATAGTAAGGCTACAAACATAGAAGACAAGGAGATAAAGAAGGATGATTTGAGATTCATTGGTGTAAACGGATCTAAACCTGGAGACTACAAAAAACTAAATGAAAAAGACATTGAACAGGATACAGTGATTGTGTCACATGTTCCTCCTAAAGGACTGCAGGATGAAATATATATGGGTAAACTTGGTGGTAACGACGAATTTAAAGAAATGGTAGATACACGTAGTCCACAACTAGTGATATGCGGGCATATACATGAAGACCCTGGTTATACAGAACATGGGGAAACTGTTGTAGTTAATTGCAGTATGGGGAAACGAGGAGAAGGAGCATTAATTGAGATAGACGAAGAAATATCTGTAGAGATGCTATAAAAAAATAGTGCTGTTAGTAGCCCCGCCCAGATTCGAACTGGGGTACGAAGGTCCAGAGCCTCCGATGATTGACCGCTACACCACGGGGCTAAAAAAATTTACCCTAAATAAGGAATTTCTTCTTTTTTTTGCAGCTTTGCAATACAATTATTTCTTAAGAAGATTACTATTGAATCCGATTTATGAGATAACCAAAATTTATTATATTTACGATTTAATCAAAGGAGGAAGACCCTTTTATTAACATAAGGGAAGTAGCTAGAAAAATGACGAAATTAGAAAGATCACTTGGTTTACTCGAAGTTACCTTGATGAGCATAGGTATTATACTTGGAGCAGGAATCTACGTAGTCATCGGAGAGGCAGCAGGGTTAAGCGGAAACGGAATATGGCTGTCTTTTATTATCGCATCAATTGTAGCTTTACTAACCGGTTTAAGCTACGCTGAACTATCCTCACGCTATCCTGATGCAGGTGCAGAATACACCTATGTAGAGAAAGCTTTTGGGAAAAAACTAGCTTGGCTCACTGGATGGTTTATTATAGCCGGGGCAGTCATAGGTGGAGCAACAGTCTCAATAGGTTTTGGAAACTACTTCAATGCTTTATTTCAGACGCCGGTAATGCTGACTAGTTTCGCAGTACTTGTTGTATCCGCAATAATTCTTATAGCTGGTGTAAAAGAAACAGCATCTGTCACCATCATAATAACTCTAGTTGAAGCCGCAGGTTTAATCACAATAATATTTATTGGTATACCCGAATTGGGAAGTGTTGACTATCTTGAGCTAGCTAAAGGAATGAAAGGTGTGATGGAAGCAGGGGTACTCATATTTTTTAGCTATATAGGATTCGAAACAATTACCCGGCTTGCAGAGGAAACCAAAAACCCTAAAAGAAACATTCCGAAGGCTATAATATTGTCAATAGTTGTAACTACAGTTATCTATCTCTTGGTTGGGATAGCTGCAGTTAGCGCTGTTCCATATAGTGAGTTAGCTGAAAGCAACGCTCCGTTATCATATATCGCTGGAGAGGTTTTAGGTGGAGAAATCTTCATAGTTCTATCACTTATAGCGTTATTCTCCACTTTCAACACAGTGCTAGTAATGCTACTTGGAGCATCACGTATAGTTTATAGTATGGCTGAAGAAAAAGCTCTACCAGGAATCTTCGAAAAAGTTTCTGAAATAACTCGTACACCTTGGACTGCATGTATCGGCGTTGTAGCGGGATCAATGATCTTCCTTTTATTAGGGAAACTGTCAACAGTTGCCAACCTTACAAATCTTACAGTTTTTGCAGTTTTTATATTAGTTAATATTTCGGTAATCAGACTGAGATACAAAAAACCTGTAAAAAAGGGTTTTAAAACACCTATCTCCATCGGTCGACTCCCTATTTTACCGGTGTTGGGGATAATAACTTGTTTTCTGATGTTGATTAATCTATCAGTATTTGTCTTGGCGTTGGGTGTAATACTTACCTTGTTAGGATTTTTGATAATCCATATAAAAGACAAAATAGAAAGTTAGAAAAAAAAGAATTATGTGTCTTCTTTGAGGAAAATCGTTTGAGATGGATATGCAAACTCGATTCCTTCTTTTTTAAATTCTTCTTTTAATCTAAAGTTTATTTCCTGCTGAGTGTCCATATATTTGTTGTAATCTCCAGTATCAACATAGTAAACTACTTCATAGTTTAGACTGAAGTCTCCATATTCTTTAAAATGTGTTCTATCTGGTTCCGCCAACTGTGTATCTTCAATGATTTTTCTTACTATATTTGGTATTTTTTTGAGTTTTTCTAATGGTGTGTCATAGGTTACGCCAAATCCAAAAACTATTCTTCGTTTCTGCATTTGTTTGAAGTTTCTTATTCTAGTATTAACCATCTCTTTGTTGGATATAACGAGTTCTTCTCCCTGTAATGTCTGTATCCTTGTTGACTGTATACCTATCTTTTTTACTACACCCATATCATTTCCTATTATTATGAAATCCCCTATTTCATAGGGTCTATCAAAATATATGCTAAAAGCACTGAATAGATCGCTTAGCACGTTTTGGAGAGCGAAAGCTATCGCTATTCCACCAACACCTAGTCCAACCATCGCTCCTGTGAGATCTACGTTGAACGCTGCTAATATCGCTAGGGAAGCAAATATTACTACAACCAATTGAAGGATTTTTTTGAGTATAAAAAGAAGATGATTGCTAACTCTTTTTTTGGTTTTACTTCTTTCTGCATACCATGATATAAAAACGTTAATAACTCGTATTATTATAAGAGTTACAAGTAGTATTTCAGCTACAGTAAAAACAACTGATATAACCCTTGCTGCATCTGGATATTTTTGTACCACCTTTAGTGTTTTTAAACCATAATATACTCCAATTAGTATAACAAAAAAGTATACTGGAGCTTTGATATTTTTGAGTATCTTATCATCTAATGTTGTCTTTGTTTTCTTTGCCCATCTATTCAAAAATTTTTCAAAAAGGTAGTATATTGTTGCCCCTATCAATAAGGCGGCTATAAAAACAATAGCTGCGACTATAATATCTCCAACTATAGCGGGAGCATCTATCCCAGCTTCTTCTAATATATTATTAACATATTTAGCTATGTCAAGTTCAGCCATAGATAACATTTTTTTTAGATCTAATGTCAGATAGAAATAAACTGGTATTTTAAAGTTTAGATTATTTTTCGGTCAGAAGATGTGTCTAAAATATTGTGGAAAGTTTAATACATACTTAGTAAATATCAGAACAATCCTTAACTGAACAAGAAAGATAACACAAGTAGAAGATTTTTATATAAGATGAAAAGGAGGCTTTGTAAAAAAATGACAGTTGTTTTAGATGGATCAAATTTGACAGTTGAAAAACTTGTTCGTATAGCACGAGATAAAGAAAAAGTGAAACTTAGTGATGAAGCACTTGAGAGGATTAAAAAATGCCGTAGTATGCTTCAAGATAAAATCGAAGCGAAAGAAATAATGTATGGAGTAAACACAGGTATCGGAGAATTTTCAGAGGTTGTTTTGTCTGATGAACAGGTTAAAAAGTTTCAGCGATATCTTATTTATAACCATGCAGCTGGTATTGGTGACTCAGCACCTGAAGAATATGTACGTGGAGCAATAGCTGGGAGGATCAATGTTCATGCTCATGGACAAAGTGGCTGTAGACCTGTTATTACGAAGACTCTTGTTGAAATGCTTAACAAAGATGTTGTTCCTTTCGTCTGTCAAAAGGGATCTGTAGGCGCCTGTGGCGATTTAGCGCCGATGTCTCAGATTGCTTTGTTGATGCTTGGTGAAGGTAAAGCATACTATAAAGGCGAGCTTCTACCAGGGAAAGATGCCATGAAGGAAGCAGGAATTGAACCTCCAGGGTTAAGGGAAAGAGATGGATTAGCTATAATAAACGGCTCTAATCTTTTGACTGCGATGAGTGCTATTTTTATTTTTGACGCAGAACGTTTTATTAAACAGGCTGAAATAGCTGCTGCGATGTCCTTAGAGGCTTTGAAGGCAAACATGCGTCCTTATACACCTAAGCTCCATAAAGTCCGTGGTTTCTCTGGAGCTGTAAAATCATCTGAGAACATCTGTAAACTTGTGGATGGAGGTGATTTAAAAGCTGAAAAAATTGAATGTAAAGTACAAGATGCTTATTCAATGCGTTCCGCACCTCAAGTAATTGGCTCTGCAAGAGATGCGCTAAAATACGCTCGTTCCCAGGTTGAAATTGAGCTTAACGGCGTTGGCGACAACCCTGTGTTTTTCCCAGATGAAAATTTACAGCTATCTGGAGCAAACTTTCAGGGTACCCCTGTTTCGTTGCCAATGGATATGGCTGGAGCTGCAGTAACGATGGTTTGTGTTATGAGTGAAAGACGTATGAACCGTTTGAACAACCCAGCCTTAAGTGTGGGGCTCCCTCCGTTTTTAACACAGGAGCCAGGTATGATGTCAGGTCTTATGCTTAGCCAGTATACAGCTGATAGCCTGTTAGTTGAGCAGCGGATGTTATCTAACCCTGCTTCTATACAGAGTATTCCTGCTGCTGCAGATCAGGAAGACTTTGTAAGCATGGGTATGAACACTGCTATAAAAAATATGCAGATTTTAGATAACGCCTATGGAATATTAGGTATAGAGTTTATGGCTGCAGCACAGGCTTTAGATTTAAGAGACTACAATTTTGGAGGCGGGGTTCAGAAAGCCAAAGAGGTTATACGTAAACATGTAGATTTCTTAGATGAAGACCGGCCGTTGTATCCAGATCATGACAAGATGAAAAAACTGGTGAAAAGCTGCGAGATACTTGAAGAAGTAGAGAAAAATATCGGTGAACTATAAACACAAGTTTTAATTTTACAAAAAAAGTATGAATGAGAATCAAAAGGGATTTTAAATTGTTGGAGAGTAAAGATCAGATTTTTTGATTAAATCGATCGACTCTTTATATCCAGCATCTGCATGTCGAATTATACCCATACCTGGATCTGTTTTAAAAACTCTTTTTATTCGTTTATCAGTTTGCTTTGTTCCATCACATACTACTACCATTCCTGCATGAGTAGAAAGACCTATGCCGACGCCTCCACCGTTATGAATCTGGACATTATCAGCTCCAGCGGCACAATTCAACAAAGCGTTTAACAACGGCCAATCGGCAACTGTGTCACTACCATCTTTCATACCCTCAGTTTCTCGGTTGGGTGAAGCAACACTACCACTATCAAGATGATCACGAGTTATAGCTACTGGTCCGATTTCACCGTTTCGAACCATTTTATTGATACGTAAAGCAAACTGTTCACGTTCTCCATAACCAAGCCAACAAACACGTGCTGGAAGACCTTCCCATGGGAGATATTTTTCAGCTAATTCAATCCAGTCTGAAAGAATATTGTTATCTGGAAACATTTCAACAACTATTTCATCCGTCTTAAGTATATCATCAGGATTTCCAGATAATGCAAGCCATCGAAACGGTCCACGTCCAACAGCTAACATAGGTCGGACATATGCGGGTACAAAACCGGGGTAGTCAAAAGCGTTTTTTAGACCTGCTTTTTCTGCCTGGCCTCTTAGGTTGTTTCCATAATCAAACACTATGGATCCTTTATCTTGGAAACCAAGCATAGCTTTACAATGTTTTTTAATACTATCCAAAGAAAGTTTTACATATTTTTCAGGGTTGTTATTACGTAGTTCAAACGCTTCATCAAGATTATCTCCATAATAACCCTCAGGTATATAGCCGTTAAGTTCGTCATGAGCAGAGGTTTGATCGGTTACCACATCTGGTCTAAAACCATTTTCCAAGAGATAAGGATGTGTATCTGCACAGTTATCCACTAAAGCCACAGAATAACTTTTTCCTTCTTCTATAGCGTTTTCAACTATATCCAATGCTTCATCTATATATCTGGTTTTTTCGTCACAAAAACCATTTTTTATACGTCTATCTATCCTCTGTTCATCACATTCAACATCGAGGCAGACGCCACCAGCCATCTTAATGGCGAGAGGTTGAGCACCACTCATACCACCCATGCCGCCAGTTAAAACCACTTTGCCTTCAAGATTATTTTTAAAATGTTTTTTAGCAAGTGCTGCAAAAGTCTCATAGGTTCCCTGAATGATGCCCTGCGTGCCGATATAACACCAGCTGCCAGCGGTCATCTGACCATACATTATAAGTCCTAATTTGTCAAGTTCGTTAAATTTCTCCCAGTTGCTCCAATGAGGGACAATGTTAGAGTTAGCCATCAGAACTCTAGGAGAGTTTTTCCATGTTTTAAAAACAGCGACAGGTTTACCTGATTGGATGATCATTGTTTCATCGTTTTCAAGATTTTTAAGGGTTTCAACGATTTTATCATAACATTCCCAGTTTCGAGCAGCTTTACCAGTTCCACCATATACAATTAAATCATCAGGTTTCTCAGCGTTTTCAAGATTATTCTCAAGCATTCTAAGTATTGCTTCCTGTTTCCAGCCTTTACAACGGAGTTTTTCGCCTCTAAATGCTTTAATGTTTCTCCCCATATGAAATCAATTTACTGGTATTATAA
>JAZKSG010000033.1:0-12989 GCA_036626215.1 Thermoplasmatota archaeon | reverse complement strand
CTCTTAGCATCTTGTGTTTTATTCCATCTGGTGGAGCAACAAGTTTTTCAAGATCTCTTGGTAGATCAATTCCTTTTTTTCTTATAAATGAATCAGCGATATGGGTATGGGCGTTAATAAAAGTAGGAACGATTAATCCTTTACAAATTGGTTTTTCAGGAGGGGTTCCTTTTCCTTTTTCTTTTATTTCCTCTTCTTTATAGCCTATATATCCTTCTTTGAAGCCGGATGGAGTTAGTATTTTTCCTTCTACATATCTCATTTTTTAAGGATGTTAATTTGTTGAAACGTTTAAAGATTCTGAATATTCCATAATCTTTATTAGATAAACTGAGATTTCTTCAGGTAGTTGAATCATAAGATATTTTGTGATAAGAAAGATTTGAAATAATGAGATAAAACTGGGGGAGCTTTAAGTTATGATATCAAAAACTATAGGCGATGTTTTAGATGAAACAGCAGAAAAATTTCCTGAAAAAGATGCTTTGGTCTATGTAGATAGAAGCCTAAGGTGGAATTACAAGGAGTTTAATGAAAGAGTAGATAGAATCGCTAAAGGACTCATGGCGCTTGGGATAGAGAAAGGAGATCATATCGCGGTATGGGCTTACAATGTTCCCGAATGGGTTTTTTTACAGTTTGCATCAGCTAAAATTGGGGCTGTATTGGTAACGGTTAATACTTACTATAAGTCAAGTGAGCTAAAATATTTGTTGAAACAATCTGATTCTACAACATTGTTTTTAGTTGAAGGTTTCAAAGATGTAAACTATGTTGATGAAGTAAATAAAGTACTTCCAAAATTAAGAAACAGTAGATTAGGTAGTTTTAACTCAGATAATTTTCCATATCTAAAAAACGTTGTTTTCATGGGTGAAAAAGAATATCCTGGTATGTACAACTTTAGCCATATAGAAGAAATCGCTGATAGAGTTTCTGATGAAGAACTAGAGGAGAGACGGAAGTCTCTTGATCCAGATGATACTATCAATATGCAGTATACCAGTGGTACCACAGGTTATCCAAAAGGTGTTATGCTTACTCATAAAAATATTGTGAATAATGCTCATGATGTCGGTGAAGTTATGGGTATGGCCGAGGAAGATCGGATGTGTATCCCTGTACCGTTTTTCCATTGTTTCGGCTGTGTTCTTTCAACTTTGAATTGTGTTGTCCATGGTTCAGCGATGGTACCTATTGAAATTTTTGATCCTGAAAAGGTTCTTCAAGCAGTAGAGGAGGAAAAATGTACAGCACTCCAAGGTGTACCAACTATGTTTATAGCTGAACTTCAACATCCAGATTTTGATGAATATGATCTTTCTTCTCTTCGTACCGGTATCATGGCGGGTTCGTCATGTCCTATAGAAGTCATGAAGAAGGCTATGGATAAAATGTATCTTGAAGAGATTACTATAGCTTATGGTTTAACTGAGGCATCACCGGTTATAACTCAGACTCGTAGAGATGATCCTGTTGAGAAACGTGTAGAAACAGTAGGGCAGGTGCTTCCTCATATTGAGGCGAAGATTGTGGAGCCTTCTACTGGTGAAGAGCTTCCACCAGGTGAACCTGGTGAGTTGATTGCTAAGGGTTATAACATTATGAAAGGTTATTATAAGATGCCGGATAAGACAGATGAAACTATTGAGGATGGATGGCTTCATACTAGTGATCTCGCTACTGTGGATGAAGATGGTTATTTCAAAATTATTGGTCGTACTGACGATATGATAATTCGTGGCGGCGAAAATGTTTATCCTCGGGAGATTGAAGAGTTTCTTTATACCAATGATAAAATTAAGGATGTAGCTGTTGTAGGCGTACCCGATGAGAAATATGGCGAAGAGGTCTGTGCTTTCATTCAATTAAAACAAAATAAGTCTGCTGATGAAGATGAGATTAAGGATTTTTGTCGGGATAATATTTCTCGTTTTAAGATTCCAAAATATGTTATTTTTACTGATGAATTTCCGATGACTGCTAGCGGTAAAATCAGGAAGGTGGATCTTCGAGATATCGCTCGGGAAAAATTGGATAAATAAAAAAGGTTTTTCGAAAGACTTATACATAAACCTTTTATTCTTTATCTTTACTCATTGTATGGTAAAATATGGTGGAGGCATATTAAATTATGAAGAAAGATTTTGAAGAGAATGATATTAAAATAACTGTTGATTATGACAAGTGTACTGGTGTTGGTGAGTGTGTTACTGTTTGTCCTGTGGATATTTTTTCTGTTGAGGATGGTAAAGCGGTTTGTAATAATGTTGGTGAATGTATCGAGTGTTGTGCCTGTGTGAATGCTTGTCCTAATGATGCTATCGAGCATACTTCCTGCTGATTTTTTCTTTTTTAGATGATTGTTTTTGTTCTCTCCACAAGTTTTAAATACCCTGCCCTATATTCGGTATTATATTGTAATCGTTACAATCTAACAATTAATTTCATCTTGAAAGGTGAATCGTTTGGAAAAATATGTTAAAATGCTCAAAGAAAAAAATCTAAAAGTAACTCCACAACGGATAGAGATCCTGAAATATTTAGACAAAAATCGAACACACCCCAACGCTGAAGAGATATATCAAGGAGTCAAAGAAGACAATCCCTCAATATCGAAAACCACAGTATACAACTCTCTCGAAAAATTAAAAGAAAACAACTTAATCCAAAGCCTCTCAATTTGCCCTTCAGAAAAAAGATACGATTTCAATGAACAACTACACCATCATTTCTACTGCAAAAAATGTGGGCGAGTAATAGATCTAGATTTCCGTTGTCCTAACATGGAAAAAATCCATGAGGAAATAAAATCCAAAGGCCACCAGATAGATGAGGCTCATGGATACTTCAAAGGAATATGTAAAAACTGCGTGAAAAAAAATGAATAAAAAAGCATTACACAAAATATCATATGGCCTTTACTTGGTATGCTCAAAAAAAGACGACAAGATCAACGGCCAAATTGCAAACGCTATATTCCAAGTTACATCTGAAAACCCTACAATAGCGGTAAGTATAAACAAGAAAAATCTGACTCATGAATACATAGAGCAAAGCAAAGCTTTCACAGTTTCAATCCTCAAAAAAGATACTCCTTTGGATTTTGTTAGAAACTTTGGTTTCAAATGCGGTAGAGATACAGATAAAATGAAAGACATCTCATATAAAATAGGATCTACCGGTGCCCCAATAATAACTGATAACTCTTTGGCATACATTGAAGCAAAGTTAATAAATAAAATGAGGATAAACACGCATACAATATTTGTTGGGGAGGTAGTAAACGCAGATATACAATCTGAAGATGACCCGTTAACATATGATTTCTACCGTAAAGTAAAAGGAGGTTACACCTCAAAAAACGCACCAACATATATAGAAAAAAAGAGGAGGTAAAAGATTATGGATAAATATGAATGTACCGTATGTGGATATGTATACGACCCAGAAGAAGGAGACCCTGAAAATGGAATAGAACCAGGTACACCTTTTGAAGAGCTACCTGAAGACTGGGTCTGTCCAGTATGCGGAGCAGAAAAAGATGCTTTTGAAAAATTGTGATTCAAAAATGAAAAAAATAGAGATAAAACCCAATATATATTGGGTAGGTGGAATCGACTGGGATATACGTAATTTCCATGGTTATTCAACAGATCGAGGTACGACCTATAACGCGTATCTCATAATAGATGAAAAAATCATTTTGGTTGACACTGTAAAACACTACAAGTTTGATGAGATGTTAAAACGGATAAAAGAAATAGTCAACCCCGAAAAGATTGATTACATCGTTTCAAACCATGTAGAAATGGACCACTCTGGAAGCATACCCAAACTGTTAAAGTATACTCCAAACGCTAAGATAGTTACCTCTACTCGTGGTGAAAAAGGTCTTAACCGTCATTTCAAAAAAGACTGGAATTACAAAGTCGTGGAATCTGGTGAAACCTTGGATATCGGAGAACGCACTCTACATTTTGTGCATATACCTATGGTACATTGGCCTGACTCCATGGTTACGTATAGTCCAAAGGACAAACTTTTGATGCCTAACGACGCTTTCGGTCAACATATAGCAAGCGCTGAACGTTTTGACGACCAAATTGATTGGGGTATCCTTCATGAAGAAGCAGCCAAGTATTATGCTAACATAGTTTTACCTTATGGTGGACAGGTTCAAAAAGCGTTAGGAGCGGTAGACGATCTTGATTTTGATATGATCGCCCCAAGCCATGGAGTAATCTGGCGGAAACATATTCCGAAAATCTTGGAAGAATACAAAAAATGGGCTCAAAACCAAACTGATGATAAAGCTTTGGTTGTCTATGACTCCATGTGGGGTTCCACAGAAAAAATAGCCTATAAGCTTAGAGAGGGCTTACAAGAAAAAGACATCAATGTCTCTATGAAAAACTTGAACACCAACCATATATCAGATGTTATGACAGAGATTTTAGATTCTAAACTCATCTTGATAGGTTCACCAACTCTTAACAACGGCATGATGCCGTCGGTTGGAGGCTTCCTAACATATCTTAAAGGTTTAAAACCAAAAAAACGAATAGGTTTCATTTTTGGATCCTACGGATGGGGCGGCCAAGCAGTTGGAGAAATAAAAAAGATTCTTGAAAATCTAAACTGGGATTTACCTCTTGACAGCATTAATCTCAATTATGTTCCAGATGAAAAAGAGCTGAAAAATGTGAAGGAAGCTGGTTTAAAATTAGCTGATTATTTAAAAAAATAAATGGAGGAAAAAATTATGGAAGAAGAAAAGAAAATGCCTCTTATAGGGGATAAGTTCCCAGAAATGGAAGTACAGACTTCCATGGGGAAAAAGAAGCTACCGAATACGTTCAAAGGAAAATGGTTCATACTGTTTAGCCACCCAGGTGATTTCACACCAGTGTGTACAACAGAATTTTATGCTTTCCAAAAAAGATACGATGAATTCAAAAAACTAAACACTGAGTTAATAGGTTTTAGTGTTGACCAAGTTCATAGCCATATAAAATGGGCAGAATGGATCGAAGAAAACCTGGAAGAAGAAATTGAGTTTCCTATAATCGCTGACACAGGAAAAGTCGCTAACACCCTCGGTTTGATACATCCTAACAAAGGAACCAACACGGTTAGAGCTGTTTTTATAGTCGACCCAAAAGGAATAATCAGAGCTATACTCTATTATCCACAGGAGCTAGGACGAAATATGGACGAATTTATACGTATGGTTAAAGGATTTCAAACCGCTGATGAAAAAGGAGTGGCTATACCAGCTAACTGGCCAGAAAATGAGCTGATAAAAGATCGAGTTATAGTTCCACCAGCTTCAGATGTCCCAACAGCGAAAAAACGTAAAAAAGAATATGATTGCTACGACTGGTGGTTCTGTCATAAAGAAAACAAATAAAGTTTTATCTTAATGGAGGAAAAGATAGATTATGTTAAGTAAAAAAATGGAAGAAGCTTTAAACGAGCAGATAAACGCTGAACTTTGGTCCGGCTATCTATATCTATCGATGGCAGGCTATTTTGATTCGATAAGTCTCGATGGATTTGCAAACTGGATGCAGGCTCAAGCTCAAGAAGAAGTAAACCATGCTATGCGTATCTACAACCATATAGTTGAACGTGGCGGACGAGTCAAACTTTCAGCTATCGACGATGTTCCAACTGATTGGGATTCACCGTTAGATGCTTTTGAATACACCTACAAACACGAACAAAAAGTAACTGGTTTAATAGAAGACTTAGTTGATCTTGCAGAGAAAGAAAAGGATCGTGCATCCTATAACATGTTACAATGGTTTATAGAGGAACAGGTAGAGGAAGAAGATTCTGCAGATGAAATCGTGGATAAACTTAAACTGATAGGTGACAGCGGCAACGGTCTATTTATGTTGGATAGTGAGTTAGGTCAAAGGCAGTTTACAGGGGATATAACTGCTAAACAACCAGAGAATGGAGAATAAAAAGAAATTGACATTAAAAAATATATTTTTTTGGAAGATGTAAAATATGAAAGATATAAAAGGAACAGAAACAGAGAAAAATCTTCTCGCTGCTTTTGCAGGAGAAAGTCAGGCTAGGAATCGCTACACGTATTTTGCTTCAAAGGCAAAAAAAGAAGGATATGAACAAATAGCAGGTATATTCCAAGAGACAGCGGCCAATGAAAAAGAACACGCAGAGATCTTTTTCAAATATTTAGAAGGTGGCGATGCAGAGATAACTGCGGAATATCCTGCAGGAAAACTCGGTAACACTGAAGAAAACCTTCTCGCTGCTGCTGAAGGTGAAAAACTGGAATGGGGTACCCTATATCCAGATTTTGCTGAAACAGCTGAAGAAGAAGGTTTTTCAGAGGTAGCTAGAAGTTTCAGGGAGATAGCTAAAGTAGAGTCGTATCATGAACGAAGATATCGTAAACTACTCGAAAATGTCAAAGAAAACAAGGTTTTCAAACGAGATAAAGTAGTGAAATGGAAATGTCGTAACTGTGGATACGTACATGAAGGCAAAGAACCACCCAAGACTTGTCCAGCATGTAAACACCCGCAGAGCTACTACGAACTATGGGTTGAAAACTACTAAAAAACATTTTTTCCTTATTTTTTAATAGGAGGTAAAATAGATATATGACTGAAATAAGAGAGATATATAAATGTGAAATATGTGGAAATATCGTAGAGGTTTTACACACTGGGAAAGGAGAACTGGTTTGTTGCGGCGAACCAATGAAGCTTATGGAGCCACAAACCGATGATTCTTCAACAGAAAAACATGTTCCATATGTTGAAGAAACAGAAGATGGTGTAGTTGTAAAAATTGGTGAAAACGAATCTCATCCTATGACAGAAGAGCATCATATTGAATGGATACAGGTTATAGCTGACGGTAAATCTTACCGTAAGTTTTTGAAACCTGGTGATAGTCCTAAAGCAGAGTTTAAACTACCTGCTGAGGATGTTACAACGGCTCGTGAATACTGTAATATCCATGGTCTTTGGAAAAACTAAAAAAAATTTAAAGAGGGGGAGAAACAAAACTGTTTCTCTCTATTCTTTGAGAGGTAAAAAGAGTTTATGGGTATATTAGAGACTAAAAATCTTAGTTTGGAGATCAAAGGTAAAAAAATTCTTCATGATATAAATATAGATATCTGGAGAGGACATGTTCATGCTATTGTTGGTCCAAACGGTGCTGGAAAATCTACTTTGGCATCTGCTATAATGGGTTTAACAGATTATAGACAACATTCGGGGAAAATATTGTTTGAGGGTGAAGAGATACAGGATCTCGACATTGACGAGAGAGCGAGTAAGGGAATTACTTTTGGTTGGCAAGAACCTGCTCGTTACGAAGGTTTGAAAGTACGTGATTTTCTTTCTGCTGGATCCAAAAATAAGGATAAAGAATATATTTCGGAGAAATTAGAGTTGATGGGTTTAAACCCTGATGAATATTTGTCTCGTGCTGTAGATGAAACGCTTTCTGGTGGAGAACGTAAAAAAATAGAGTTAGCAAGTATTTTGGCTTTAGATCCCGATTTAATTATGTTGGATGAACCTGATAGCGGTATAGATGTAGGTACGTTAGACAAAATTTTTGAGGTAATAAAAAAGCTTAAAGAAAAAGGTACAACCATCGTTTTAATAACTCATAGCGTTGCAGTTCTCCGTCAAGCAGAGCATGCGTTTCTTATGTGTCATGGTGAAATCATTGAGAAAGGAAAAGCAGGTAAAATAATTCCTTATTTCGAAGAGAAATGTATTCCTTGCCCTCATAAAAACGTGCCTGATGAGGGAGGTATCAAAAGTTGAATAAAGAAGATGAGTCTTTGGCGCAGAGTTTATCTGATGTTGCTGATGTAGATGTTTTCAACAATCCCGATATAGCTCATATTTTTATTCATCATCATAAAGTTGTTAGATCTCATGATGTACCAGGTTTAAAAATTGATGTTGAGGAAAAAGAGGATCATGTAAAAGTAAAAGTGGTTATTGAAAAAGATACGGAAATTGAGCATCCTGTCCATATGTGTTTTGGTATGATGATACAGGAGGGAGAGCAGCATCTGGTGATGGATATAACCGCTGAGGAAAACTCTTCAGTAAGTATATTGGCGCATTGTGCTTTTCCTAAAGCAACGGATTTAAAACATGTTATGGATGCAGAGATAAACATTGGTAAAAACGCTAGTTATTCTTATTTTGAACGTCATATCCATGGAAAATCTGGCGGTGTTAAGGTTGTCCCTAAAGCCGACATATATCTTGATGAAAACGCTCGTTTTTACACAGAGTTTGAGCTTTTGAAAGGCAGAGCTGGAGTTATAGATATAGATTATGAAACTCAATGTGAAAAAAACAGCGTCTTGGAGATGGTTACTCGTATAAACGCTAAAGGTGACGATGTCGTCAAAATCAAAGAAATAGGTCATCTGAACGGGGATCGTTCAAAAGGGTTCCTTAACTCTCGGGTGGCTGCTAGAGAAAAAGCAAAGGCGGAGGTATACAACAAACTTACTGCTTCAGGTGCATATGCACGTGGACATGTAGATTGTAAAGAGATAATCAAAGATGATGGTGTTGTTAGTGCTATCCCTATCGTGGAGGTTAGTAACCCTAAGGCGCATATAACGCATGAGGCATCTTTGGGGAGTGTTGATTCTAAACAACTACAAACGCTGATGTCCCGGGGACTGTCAGAGGATGAGGCAACCGAGTTGATCATCCAAGGTCTTTTAAGCTAAATAAGTTGTTAAAATAATCTTTGTATGGTGGTTAAAGTTTTGAAAGAGGAAAAAGTTGGGGAAATGTTCCAAAGAGAAACTAAATGTTCGCCCTCTGATAATTTGACGCATGAGGCAGATGTTTCTAAACCTGGTTTGTACAAAAATTATCCTGATGCTGAAAAAATTAGTTTAAACCATGATGCTGTTAAACCAGATGTTAGCTTTGATCAAGTGTTACACAACCGTAAAAGTATAAGGAAATTTTCAGATGAACCATTATCTAAACAGTATTTATCTTATCTTCTTTGGGCTTCCACAGGTCGAGAGCGAGACGAAAAAGGATTTGAATTTCGTACCGCTCCCTCTGCAGGTGCATGTTATCCTGTTGAAACATATCTTTTGGTAAACAATGTTGAAGATGTTGAACAAGGTGTTTATCATTATTCTGTTCAAAAACATGAGTTAGAGAAACTTAAAACTGGGGATTTTAGAGATGAAATCATCTCGGCTGCTATGGGTCAAAAAAAATGTGGCTATGCGTCGGTGGTATTCATCTGGTCAGCTATCTTTGATAGAACTAAATACCGCTATGGACAAAGAGCATATAGATATATTTACCTTGACGCAGGGCATATAGCTGAAAACCTTGCGTTAGCTTCAACAAGCCTAGGTCTTGGTAGCTGTCAAATAGCTGCTTTATATGATGAAAAGGTTAACGATATAATAGATGTTGATGGCAAAGAAGAAAGTATGATATATGCAAGCGTGGTCGGAAACCCTTTATAAAAATATGTCTAAAAAAAATTTGATAAGTTGGAATAGTTTTTATGGATGTTAAAGGTAGTATAGAAAAAAGGAGAGCATATAGATCCCTTGAAAAAGTTGATATAACTAAGGAATTAGTAGAAGATCTTGCTTATCATGCTTCTTTATCTCCTTCTTGTTTTAACAACCAACCGTGGAGATATGTCTTCGTTTATGACCCAGATGTGTTAAAACAGATGTATAGTGTTTTATCTGATGGAAACGAATGGGCTAAAAACGCTTCTATGATCATAGCGGTTTTTTGTAAAAAAGATGACGACTGTGTTATATACGATCGGGAATACTACCTTTTTGACACTGGATTAGCGACAGGTTTTTTAGTTCTTAGAGCAACTGAACTGGGTTTGGTAGCTCATCCAATAGCAGGTTATAGCCCTAAAAAAACTAGGAGCGTTCTTAGCATTCCTGATGAGATGAACATCATAACTCTTGTCATAGTGGGTAAACACTCAGAGGAAATTAAACCGGAGTTGAGTGAAAAACAGAAAAAAGTGGAGAAAAACGGTAGACCTAAGCGTTTATCAGAAGAAAAATTTGTGTATCATAACAGATATAAATAATAGGTGAAAAAAGAATGGTTGATATGGAAATAGTTGAAGGAGAAGATAAAGGAAAAATAATGTTATACGCTCTTAGTACTTGTGTATGGTGTCGAAGAACCAAAAATCTGTTAGATGATCTCGGAGTAAAATATAGTTATATCTATGTCGACAAATTAGATGGAGAAGAAAAAGAATCAGTTAAAGAAGAGATTAAAAAGCATAATTCCAAATTTTCATTCCCTACATTGGTGATTGATGGAGAGACCGTGGTGGGTTTTAAAGAAGATAAAATTAGAGATAAACTTGAAGGATAGAGTTGAATTTAAGATGGTTTCCAAAAGAGAAGTAGATGAGCTTTATAAAAAGCTATATAGAGAAGCTGAAGAAGGCGGCTATCATCTCAACCCTGATGAAGAATTCACTAAGGAATTAGTAAAGGGTTTATTGGAAAACGAGGAACGTTACGGTTATCGGGCATGTCCATGTCGTCTAGCGGAGGGAGACAAAAAAGAAGACCTAGATATAATATGTCCCTGTGATTATCGCGATGCTGATTTAAACGAATACGGGACTTGTTACTGCGGTTTATATGTATCAAAAGCAGTGATGGATGGAGAAAAAGAAATTGGTTCTATACCTGAGAGACGCCCCCCTCGTGAGGAAAGACCTCAGTTTAAAAGAAAAAATAAAGAAGAAGCTGGCTCCATAGATTCTCTTTCAAAACCTGTTTGGCGTTGTAGAGTCTGCGGTTATCTCTGTGCGAGAGATGAACCACCGGAGATATGCCCTATTTGTAAAGCTAAAAAAGAACGATTTGAAAAATTTATATAAAACTCTAAAAAAATCTTTTTTTAATCTAGAGATATTTCTCTCAAAAAGCGGTTATATCTTTTGTTCTCCTGTATTTTTTCAACTTTGTCCTCTGTCAATGCAGGTATCTCAATTTTTCCTATTGGTTTTATAAAATCTGTTACTGTATCTGTTTTTACTTCGTTGTATTTCTGGTTCATCTCAACCGATTTCAGATATCTCCGTCCGTTGTATACATAGATTATCCATGGTTTTACTGTTAAAACCAGATCTACTTCAGATAGGTTTTTCCATGGGAGTGCTATGTCGCGGTAGCTTTCATATATTATTGCGTCATGGTTTTTAATGTGTTTATCGTGGTTTGTCTTTATAGCCTTGTTATAGTATTTTTTTATCAGCTTGTTGTATTCTTTGAGGTTAGAGACTGTTTTTATCTCACTCTCGTTCATTATTTTATCAAATAAACTGTTTCCACTGAATTTGTTAAATGAGTCTTCATTTTTTATTATCAGAGTTTTTTTATCTAGAGTGATTCGGTCTAAAATGAAACCGGGTACTCCTTGTCCATAGCGTGGTGTTATTTTTTCAGTCCATAGTCTATGTATTGGTGATATGTTTTCTTCCTGTATTTTTGTTTTTGAATATTTTTTTAGTTGTTTTGCGTCGTTTCCGTATAGTCGTCCTTGTTTTAGTGTTTCTGAGATTATGTCGAAGTCGTACCAGAATGAGTTTCCTGCTTTTGGTTTAAAACCGCAGCTGGATATGTTGTTTTTGTTTAGGAAGGATAGTATGCTGCATGCTATTGTGGTTTTTCCTGCATCTCTCTGTGTTCCTGTGATTAATATTTTTTTAGTCATCTTTCTGATAGAAGAATTTTGGTTGGTGTTTTAAGTTTTTTTATTTTAAAATAATAATTGTTTTTTTAGTTTTGTGTTTATATCCATTTTTATTTTATTTAATAAATTATTTTTTTGTTTATGTTTGTTTAGCTTATTTTATATTTAATAACCGAAATATATATAAATGCTACAATATATATGTGGGGTGCGGACTACAAACGTTTTGTGTGAACATGTTCGCACAGTCAAAAAGGCGTGAGATACTCGGCTTTGCACTCCGCCGTTATGAAAAGAAGTTAAAGCAGAAGTAAAACCACACCTCTAAATGTGTAGGAGGTGACAAAAGAAAAAATGAAAAAAATATTGATTGCAGGACTCGTAGCATTTTGTTTTCTAGGACTTTCAGGTTTTGCCAGTGCAGAAACTACATTCCATTCAGAATGGAGTGGTAGTGGAAATTTATCTGAGTATTTTAACGCAGGAGATGACGCAGACGTTTGGATGAAAACCAAAGGAAATTTTATTGAAGGAGAATTTAACGCAGCCGATAAGGACAATAATCCTTATTCCTATGGGGTTGACAATGTGAATGCAAATGTTGATGCAAGAGTTAACAACGGAGGACGGATATCATTTGAATTTGATAGAACTGATTCTAAAGAGTCAATGTATGGCCCTGCAGGACAAAAATCCTATTCATATGTCTCTTCTGACAATGGTTACGCTGGGATGAAGTACAGATCCGGTTCAAATTTTGCAAGTATGAGAAATTGCGAGTATAAATTCAACAGTAACGATCAGTTTTTCGCTAGCGGTTCTAACTACGAAATAAGACATACTCTCTGGGATTCTGACGATGATGGAGCAGATGTTCACGTATTTGGCAGCAGCGGAAATGCAGCAGTAACTTCAATGAGTGAAGAAGCAGGCGGAAGTAGTTTCGAATTCGGAAAAGGTTGTGGATGCTACACTAATTGCGGAGTTGAAGCAGTAGGCTCAGGAAGCACTACTCTCTTTGGTACTGGTTTCAACTATCTCAAAGGAGACGGCTGGGAACTACCAAACGGTGGAAGTCATACCGAATCTTGGACATACAATGATGGAATATCCATAGGCCAAAGTGATTTCTGGATGGAAGGAAACTAAAACCCCCAACCTCTCTTTTCTTTCTTTTTTGTTGGAAAGAGGTTCAAATCCTTAATCCCTCATAAAAAATATTCCTTTATTTTTTTT
>JAZKSG010000032.1:0-13585 GCA_036626215.1 Thermoplasmatota archaeon | reverse complement strand
CCAAAACCATGGCGATAAAAACAATCATTGCGCCAATACCGATACTACCAATATCATCTTCTTTCAACTTTCTAATCAGATCTTTTCCCATCCTTTTCACATCCCTCCTATAAAGGTCTTTAGAGTGCAAACCTTTACAGAGTTGTTTTAATCCTTGTTAATGGTTGGATTCTTTATATATTTTGTTTGCAGGTATAAATGCAGATACATATGCAGGTGTAGATGTAACAGCGAGTTCCGCCGGGCATACAATTGGAAATTCAGAGGTCGACGTAAATGTAGTATATCTATAGAAGATCAGGAGATTATTCATTTTATATCTTGGAAAATATATTTAACTTGAAAGACATTTTAGAAAGCGTTAATGTTAAAGTTAATTTTTTTATTTTTTAGTACTCCTGCGGGAAGTGATATTTTGTTCCATTTCGTTTACTTCTCTCTCTAGTTGCATTATACTTAGATCTAATCCCATGTTTTTCATAGTGGTTTTGTAGTCTTCCTCTATGTTTCGTGATATTTCTTTTATGAAAAAATAACCAGCGTTTTTACCTAGGTTTTTGTCAGTAAGGCATATTATATCATAGAGGGCTTTACCAACTTCGTCGTTGGATATAGTGTCTAAATCAGACATCACAGAAACAGGGTCTACTTCTTCTATAAACCGAGTGTCTTTTACTTCAACATCTCTGAGAAAGTTATATCTACTTCCAAGTTTTTTTAGTAGAGAGTCCATCATAGTGAAAGCTTGGGCCTCACTAGTTTTTCTACCAGATACGTTTATCAGAGTGGTTAAAACTTTTTTTATTACATCTGAGTTTTGAACCATCAAAAAAATCTCCTACATGTTTTTTTAGATAATATCTCATTTTGTTTATTTAAGCGTTATCCAGAAAAAAGTATTCTTTTTGTGTGGAAAGATATATATTTAGCATACTGTATTTAGTTTTTCTGAGGAAAAAGATTAGGAGGGGAAAATATAGTTTTATGAAAAAAGCAGTTGTAATCATATTTTTGTTGGTTTCAACCACTGTCATGTTGTGTGGTTGCCAGGAAGAACAAAAAGCAGTTACCGCAGGTGAAAAAACTGGTCAGATATCTTTGAAATCTGATGTTGTTAAACTTGTACATTCGTCTTTCAATAAAAATATGAGATCTGTGATGGATCCAGAGACAGGTAAAAGACACAAAGTTGTTAGAAGTGTTGAAGTAGAATATTATTTCAAAAATATAGCTGATAGACCAATTACGATTAGTGTAACCGTTGAGTTTTATGATAAAGATGATGATTTAGTTGCAATAGTTGAAGGAGCTAAAAACATTAATCTACCTAAAGGCTATACTGAATCTGCCACTAATACTCCTACCAACAAAGTAAAATATGATGGAAAAAAAGTTGGTAGTATTTCTAGAGCTGTAATTATTGCAGAGGAAGTCTAAAAAAAAAAATTGGTTTTTTACTTTTTTTGATTTCTTTTAAAATAGTAAACTACTATCGTTATACCTATTATCGCTGCTATCATTTCAAAGCCAGGTATTAGGCTGTCCTCCTGTTTTTGTTTATTTAACATATAAGTTTGTGTGCATAATGGAGTTCTAGATTCGTTGTTATTCGGGAGGACTTTTATTGTTAATTCATGTGGCCGATCTCCATCTATCATCCATTCCTCGTTTTCTCCAAAAACAAAATCATGTGTTTCTCCAGGTTGAAGTTTTATTTGTTTTTCCTCCTCTGCAGGGGTTCTAGTTTTAAAATCATAGTCATCAGTTATTACTACAGTTAGGTTTTCAGAGAGTTCTGACCCTTTATTTTTAAGAGTTACAGTAATTTTGTAAAAAAGGATAGATCCCTCTTTTTTAATTTGCTTCTCATTTATGTTTTCTATAGATATGCTGTAGTTTGGTTTTTCAGCTTCAACATCTTTAACTAAAAAAGTTGTAGAAAGAGCAAATAGGATGATGCATATAATAATCATTTTTTGTATTTTTAGTCTCATAACATTTCCCTCCCTTGCTGATTTTTTCAAATGTTTTATTTGCTATTTAAGAATTGCCTGTGATAAATATTGTTTTTTTTTTGAGGGTTAAGGTTTTTAAACAGAGATGTATTTTTATAATAAGAGAGGGATGAGATCTTATGATGAGGAATAGAGGCATCAAGAAAGGTATCGAAGTTTTAGTTAAAGACTCTGATAGCTCTGATGAAAAATGGCGTAAAGCTAGAGTGGTTAATACTTATCCCGCTCCAAGTAGATGGCTTGTAGTTAGATACGAAGATGGCAACATGGAGGAAGTAGAGGAGGATCAGGTTACAACTATGTTTGAGGCAAACCGAGATAAAATGGGTTTACTATAAAACAAAAAAAAAGAGTTTTATTCTCTATCTCTTATATCTTGGAGTATTTCTTTACCAAAATCAGTGAGACGATATATCTTAATGTTTTTATTACTATCAATCTCCACTCGTTCTACGATATCTAATCCTAACAAAGATTCTTCGCCACGATAACGAGATTTCATACCCCTTATAGCCCCAATAACATTAGTAGGCGTAGTCTTAACATTATAAGCTATATCAGAAGTATAACTACCACTAGGGCTAATCTCAAAAAGATATTCAACTATTTTTTTTCGTACCTTGCTCCTTCTAAGAGAACGCATGACAAGAGGTCTTTTTAAAGCATCAGAATTCTCTTCATCATTTTCTCTAATTTTAGCATCCCATCCGTAAAAGTGCTTTTGTGGAGATATTTAATGATTTGTATGTTTATAAATTAATCGATATTTCAGAGTGAGTAACATTTTTAAGAGTATTTCACGTTGTCAACATTGTTGATTTAGGAGGGACAAAAAATTCTATGTCTATTAAAAAAGAGATGCTAAGTAGGTTAACTGAAGAACAATTGAAGTCTATAGCTGAGGATAAAGGCATTAAGTTTAATGATCTTAGTAGCTCCCAAGAAAAATACTATAAAGGTTGGGATGAAAAGGATAAAATGGTTGATGTAATGACTTCCAAGGAAGACGTTACAGTTAGAGAAATTGAAAAATTTTTAAAGATGCAAAATAACAAATAGTTTTTCTATCTTTTTTTCTTGACTCCTTTTTGTTCGCAATATTTTTCAATGGGGCATTTGCTACAAAAAGGTGACACCGGTAGACAGATGTTTTGACCAAATTTTACAAATAAATGATTGAAATCATGCCAATACTTTTGAGGTAATATTTTCTTTAATTCTTTTTCTGTTTCTTCAGCTGTAGAAGTATTTATCCATCCTATGCGGTTAGGTATACGATGACAATGGGTGTCTATTGGTAAAAATTTTTTTTGGTTGAAACCGTAAGTCATAACTATGTTTGCGGTTTTTCTTCCTACTCCTTTTAGTTTTAATAGTTCTTTGAAATCTTTTGGTACTTTACCATCGTATTCTTCTATCAGAGTTTTTGAAATATTTTTTATTCTTTTTGATTTTACTTTGTAGAATCCTACTGGGTAGATTATCTCTTGGATCTTCTCATCGGGTAGCTGAATGATTTCTTTTGGTGTATTGTATTCTTTTAATAGTTTTATTGAAGCTTCATCTGTGATTTCGTCTTTGGTACGTAGGCTAAGTATACAAGATATTAATGTTGTAAAAGGTGTTTTTGGTATTTCATCCCATTTTTCTTGTGAAACCAATGGGTTGAAGTAGTTTTTTAGTTCTTCTTTTAAAATTTTGAATATTCTATCTATCTTCTGGTTTTTTTGTGTCATTATCGGATAAGTTATGGAATGGTGGGATTTATGTTTAGTTGTTCAAAAAAAAATGAAAAATCTGGTGATTTGTTTTATTTTTCCCGGGTTTTTTCTTTTTGTTTTTTATACCAGATGGTGATTGCTGCTAGTGTTATTATCGCTATTATGAAAACTGCGATAAGTATCCAGGTTAGATTTTCTTCTAAAAATCCTTGTTTTTCTTCTTTAAGACTGCCGTCGTTAAGTAAAACTATTTGTTTGGTTATGCTGTCACCAGTTAAATACTCGTCATCCATTCCTTTGACGTTTTCGTCTCCACCATAACTTGGAGTAAAACGGATTTCTATTGTTTCGTTAGCAAAATCTTTGACTGGTATAATGTTGAGATAAACTGTTTCCATTTTTCCTTGTTCTACATCTATCTGATCTTCGGATAAGGAAACGTTATGGAAATTTTGTGAATGCCTCATAACCTTTAACGATACAGTCGTTTTACCGTTACCTTGGTTAGTGATGTTGATAGGGATTATGGATTCTTGTTCTGGAGGTATCTCTTTATTTTTGGTGAGTTGTAAATCTATTTTTGGTGTATACCCTGTTGTGATTGGTATTTTTTCTGAAGTTTGAGTCTGGTTTACGAGAGTAAAGAAATTGATATAGGGATCTTTTACAACGTTGGAGTTGATATCGAGGTTTATAGAATCTTTTTGAAAAGCAGTTGCTTCCTCTTTTATTTTTATGGTTAGATTGATTGTTGCTATTTTCTCTTCCATCGAAATAGGTATTTCTATCTTGTTCTTAGAGAGTTTTGTTTCGTCTTCATCGCAGAAATCAGGTATTTCGGCGATATTTATTTCTATTTTTGCTTTTGAATCTTTAAGTAAAAATTGAGATATGAGTCTACCTATTAATCTACCTTCTACTCTATATCCTACCTTTACAGATATTTGTTTTGTTTCACCAGGGGTTAGTGGTAGATTTATTCCTTCGGATTTAGTGGTAAGTTCACCTTTTAACGGTGGTTCTAACAGCCTATCAAATAATTTTACTTCTTTGGAGGTTTTTTGTGTATTTTCGGATATACATACAGGTGATAGTACTGCTAATAAAGCTATTGAGACTATCAGCATAGTAAGAGGTTTTCTCATAAGTTTTAACACCAATATTAATTATTTAAATGTTAGTATATAAATCTTTTTATCAAAAGATTTGTTAAATCATGAAAGTAAGAAGAGAAAATAAAAGCAGATTTCAACTAAAATTATGACAACCCTTAAATAGCAACATATTCATTCCTTATTATAAGTCACTTAATTTAAATTTGGGAGGTAGAGAACATTTATGGCTAAAAAAAGTAATATTAATGTAGAGAAAAAAGAAGAACATATCGATTCACTTAAAAATAGAATAAACAATGTCACCAGTCAAATAGATTCACTTAAAAACTCTTTTAACAAAAGTGCAGAAGAATTATCTAGAATACAGACCATGTTAGATTCAGAGAGTCTAGACGAAATAAACAACATGATGGAAAGATTCGAAGATCAAGTTACCGCCGCTGAGAAAAAAAGAATGGAAGCCGCTGAAGGAGCAAAAAAATATAGAGAAGAACTAGAGAAAGAAAAAGAAAGATTAGTAAAACTATGGGATGCATATAAAAACCAGGAAGAAGAGCTTTCAAACACAGAGAAAAAAATGGCTGAATATGAAGAAAAACTTAGAGAAGCAGAGGCATCAAAAAAACAACTAGAAGAAGACCTCACTGATCGTATAAACACTCTTACCGAAAAACTTAATGAAACAAGAGATAAATCTGAGAAATTTGATGAATACAAACAAAGAATAGAAGAATTCGATAACGTAAGAAATCGTTTAGAAAATGAAATCAACTCCTTAAAAGAAGAGATAAACAACAAAGATGAAACAATCAATGAACTACAAAACAAGGTTGACAGCTTAAAAGAATACAAAGACTACGCTGAGTATAAAGATAAATATGAAAGTGTACAAGCCGAATATGAAAAAGAAAAAGAACGTTTAACCAAACTATATCAATTGTATGAAGAAACTGAAGGTGAATGTAAACAGTTAAGAAAACAAAATCAAAAATGGCAGAACTGGTTCAGCTCCAATAAAGAGATTTTTGATAAATTGTTTTCCAACAAACCACCTATGGCGGGTGTTTCACCAGATACAGAAGAAACATCTCCTAACCCAACGACATCCACACCAGAGGAAGAAAAAACAGAATCAGAAGAGAAAAAGAAAAAGTTTGGTTTATTTAAAAAATAACCATATTTCCCAATTTTTTTTATTCTATTTCTACTTGGCTTATTCCATCTTCTCTTTCACTAATATACAAGAGGTTTTCCATATCGTTTTTTACATCTTCTATATGTGTTATCAAAAAAATCTGTCTGAACTTGGAAGACAAAGCAGCTAATGCCTCCATAATATTTTTACGACGTATATTATCTTGTGAACCAAATATTTCATCTAAAATTATAAAGTTGAATACGCCCCCTGCTCTCTCAGTTATAACCTCTGAGATAGCGAGACGTAAACATAGGTTAGCGAGATCTTCTTCTCCACCAGAAAAACGTTCGATGCCATATTTTTCGCCGTTGTCATAAATCAAAAGATTGTATTTTTCATCTAACTCTAACTCCGTATATTTACCATCAGTTAGCCGGGTAAAAAAATCGGAAGCGTAGGAAGACAGAGTTGGACGTATCCGAGATATAAGATTTGTACGAAAAGAAGACATGATTTCAGAGAGCATAGAAAGCTGCTGTATCTCTTTTTTATTACTCTTTAGTTTCTCTTTAAACTCTTTTAACTCCTCTATTTTCTCTTTAAGGTTTCCAATATCGTTTTCTATGACTTTTAGATTACTCTGCTTTTTCTCTAGCTTTATTTTTGTTTCCCCGAGTTTTTCTTTTTTCTCGTTCAACACCTGCAACGATTCTTTGTATTCCTGATAAACATTTTTTATTTGTTTCTTTATCTCCCCATACTTTTTTTCATCAAACTTTATCTCCTTGATCTCCTCTAATTTTTCTTCTACCTCTTCCTTTTCATTTGTTTCTTCGTTCAACTCTTTAGTCAAATTTTCTATGGTTGTCTCCATTTTTTGTTTTTCCCTTAGCTGTTTCTGAAGATAATTTTGCTTCTTTTTGAGAGCTCCATATTTACGGTTTATTTTCTCCTTTTGTTCCTTAAGTTTTTGAATTTTTTCAGATAAATCATCTATTTTTTGTTCGTTTTCTTCTTTTTCTTTTTGAAACTTGTTTAAAAGAGTATCATAATGATCACTTAGTTTTCTGTCACAGGTGGGACATTTTGCATCTGGACCAAGCTGTTTTATCTTTTTTGTTTTGTAATCTATTTCATCTATGTCTTTTTTGAGGCGATCCAACATAGTGTTTTTTTGTTCAATTTGTTTAACCTTCTGTTCTTTTTCCTCATCTATCTTTTTTGTTTTATTTTCTGTTTCCTCAAGACTTTTCTCGATCTCTCCAAATTTTTTGATCTCTGGTTTTAATTCATCTAGTTTTTTTTGTCTTTTCTTTGTTTTATCTTTTAATTTCTGTAGTTGTTCCTGGAGTTTTTGTTTTTTGTCAAACTGTGTTTTTTGCTCCTCTAATTTATCTTTTTTTTCATCCAGTGTCTCATATTTTTTCTTCTTTTTTTCAAAAACTTTTTTTTGTTCTTCTATATCTTTCTCCATGGATTTAATTTGTTTTTCGGTTTCTTTTTTTGAATCTACGACTTCTTTCTTTTTTTCCTGAAGGTTTTCAATTTTTTGTTTTAACTTATCTATTTTTGGCTCTTGGTTTTCATCAAGTAGCTCATGTTCTAGTTTTTCTACAATTTTTTCCTTGTTTCTTTTGTCGGATCGAATCTCTTTTATAACTTCATCTAGGGAGTCTATACCTAGCATACGAAGAACTAATGGACGTCTTTCGCTTGCGTTCATAGATGAAAGTGTGTTCAATTCTTTTTGTTTAGCGAAAATACTTGTGAAGAAAGATTTGAAATCTAGACCAAGTTTTTTTTGAACAAACTCTGCAACTGGTTCTGCTCCATCTGTAACATGTTTACCGTTGAGAGTAGCAGATGCAGAGGGAGTAAGATTTTTTCCAGTCATTTCTCTAACTACCCTGTAGTCATCCTCTTCAAAAGTGAATTCTAATTCTACTCTACAGGGTTCGGAATCAGGTGCTGATTCTCTTTTTATTTCATCTGCTGAGGTTCTAGCGGCAACTGGTCCATATAGGGCCCAGGCTACGGCTTCAAAAAGAGTTGATTTACCTACTCCGTTTAGACCAACGATTCCGGTGACTCCATCTGGAAATTCAACTGTTGTATTCCGGAATTTTCTAAAGTTTTTTAGAGTAAGTGTTTTGAGAATCATGATGTTTTCATCTATTTTTGTTTTTTTTCTTCTATTTTTTCTATATATTTTAAACCTATTTTCAGCAGATTTTCTTTGTTTTTTATTTCTTTATTTTTTATGAAACGTTGAAATTCTCTGCTGAGCAGATCAATTTTGGCAGAGTCGGTATGTCTTTTTGATCCATCGTCTCTGATTATATCTGCTTTGATTTCATGATGGACAGCTTGTTTAGCGTCTTTTTTGATTTCACTGAGATCTAGACCACGATATATATGGACGGGTATGTTTTGAAGTGTTATACGAAATATTTTATCCTCAGGTTGAGCTGCCTCAATCTGTTTGGATATTTTTTTTGAGACTTCTTCTAGTTTTAGGTCGCTACAATCTATAGAAGGTAGATCCAACATTTCGCGGGTGTCGAGTTGGACAAAATTTGTATCTATTTTATTTTCTTCATCTACTGTTATTTCTATGAAACCTTTGTCTTCATTTGCCTCTGTGAAAGAGAAACGTTCGGTTGATCCTGCATAAAACGAGTTATTGTTTAATTGAGTATAGGTATGGTAATGCCCCAGTGCTATGTAATCAAAATCTTTGGATAGATAATCTGCAGGTATCATAAGTTCATTTAGTTCATTCATCGAAAAAGCTTTGATGCCTTTTACTGCGCCGTGTGCCATCAAGATGTTTAGATCTTTTGAGTTGTCAGGTTTAAGTTTATGTATTTCTTCCTCAAAGACTTCTTTAGAGTTGCATTGTGGTATAAGATGCAGTCTTACTTTTTTTTCTTTTATCGTTAAATCCATTTTTTCGTATCTGTCGTGGTAGATAGGATAAACGTTATCTAGATGGTCGAATACGCTAAAGATATGACCTGTTTCTCTTAGTTTTGGATGTTCGTGGTTACCAGCTATTATCACAAAAGGAATATTTTTTTTGGATAAACGTAGTATTTGTTGAACTGCTAAAGTTATAGCCCGGTTGTTTGGTCTCACTGAGTCGAAAAGATCTCCTGCATGAATAATCAGATCAGGAGGGCTAGATAAAGCATAATCTATAAACTGTTTAAAAGAGTCATAGGTGTCCTGTTCTCTCTGATTTACACCATCAGATGTAACTTTTCGGTAAGCTGAATAGCCGAGATGGGTATCTGCAACATGTAAAATTTTCATAGTGGCTAAGTTTTTCTCCTTTTTTTCCTTTTTAACTTCATATTTGCGATATCACAAACCAATGTCAAAGGATCTAATGTAGGGGCTATAGGGGGGGCATAGGCTGTTTCCATTTTACGGAACTTGTCTATTTTGGTTTGGTTTAAAACAGCGCAGGCGTAGGTGTTAACTCGTAAAGCCGCGTTTTTTCCAACTATCTGAGCAGAAGAAATAGTTTCGGTTTCTTCATCTACCTTGATCTTTATGTTGACGGGTTTTCCACCGGGGAAATATTCAGGGAGTGAAGATCCACTAAATTTGGCTGTAACATTGTTTTCTTCTAAAGATTTTGGAGATGAGCCTACAGATGATATTTCAACATTGAAAAACTCTGAAGTAGAGGTTTGTAAAGCTCCTGAGGGGAGCTGATATTTTCCTCCTGCTGCGTTAACACCTGCTGCTATACCTTGTCTAACTGCTATGCTTCCCAGACCTACCAAGATAGGTTTTTGGGTGATAAAATCTTGGTATTCTGTGCAGTCTCCTACAGCATATACATCTTCTAAACTTGTTTCTGATTTACTATTTACTTTTATTCCGCCGGTATCTCCAACTTTACAACCTATCTTTTCAGCAAGATATGTGTTTGGTTTATTCCCCGTAGCTATAACCATTATTTCTGTCTCGATTTTTTTATCTACATCTTCATCTTTATCTTCCAATATTATATGAGAAAGCTTGTCGTCTTCTGTTTCAACTTTGGAAACAATAGAATTTGTAAAAATTTTGATGTCATCAGGTATTTTTTTATAGACGTAACTAGACATGTCTTTTTCTAAATAATTGGGTAATATATCTGGTAAAGCCTCCACAATGGTTACATCCATCTCTTTTTTATATAAACAATCCGCCATTTCTAACCCTATTAATCCTGCACCAACTACAGTTACTTTTTTGGTATTCTCCATATATGCTGCTATATTTTTAGCGTCGTCAATAGTTCTAACTGGGAAAACTCCGTCTACAAGATTTCCCTCCGGTTTTATGTTTTCAATAGGTGGAATAAAAGGTTGGGCTCCTGTAGCTATTATAAGAGAATCAAAGTTTTTTTCAAAAGATTCTTCTTCATTTTCTGCTTTTACTACGCGATTACTATAATCTATCTGTTTAACTTCCGTTTTTAGTTTTAAATCTATCCTAGATTTTTTAAACCATTCTTCAGAAAACTCGATAAGATCCTTAAAACTCGGTATTTCTCCTGAAATAGCATAAGGTAAACCACATTTTGAATACTGAGGATAACTATCTTTTTCGAGAATGGTGATGTTGGCTTTTCTATCAGTTTTTCTTGCAAATTGCGCGGCGGTTGCGCCTCCAGCTCCGCAACCGATAATTACAATCTCTTTTTTTTGAGTCAGTTTAAGAAACCTCCCTTATAGTAGATGGTTAATCAGCTTGTTTTTTTAAGAGTTTTGGAGACAAAAATTCTAATTCAAAATTTTTATCTTAGCTGTATCAAACTACGGATGCTTGCCATTATTTCCTCTAATTTATTACATATCTCTTCAGTATCTCGATAGGTTTTCAATTTTTCTAAAACGCTATCCATTTTTTTTAGAGACAAAGTAAAATTTGTATCCCAAACTTGGAAAAATAGATTCGATAGTTTACTATTGTTTTCTGAGCTATTGTATAGATTTAAACAAATTTCTTCTGTTAAATATGCTTGTTTCTGGATCTCTGTGTCAACTGTAGTAAGATAGCTATTTATATCGAAGGTGTTGTTTTCCAGTTTAGAAACAGCTTTTTCTTCAAAGTTTCTGACTTCATTGATGAAAACTTTTTCTGCTTTTTCAAAAAAACTGGTAAGATTTTCACCCCCAGATCTCATAAGTTGATAGCTAAGATGTGCTGCTTCTCCTGTTTTAAAAGGACTATATATCTGTGTATCCGCAATGTGGAATGGAATATAGATGCTGCTGTTTGCATGGTTAGCTGCGAACCACCCCATACTTAAGAAATTATAATATTTATCGGGTGTTTTAAAAATGGATGATCCTTCGTATTTAATATTTCCTTGGCACATACCTCTTAGGCCATCTAAATCTTCGCTTTTTAGGCGGGACCAATTCATCAAATCCTGAACAGTTATCTCTCCAAATCTTTCTTCTATTATGGAAGACATTTTTTCTTCCCATGCATGGTAACTATTACACATTTTTACTTCCGCATTTTTTCCGTTACTTTTGATTAGTTTAACTCTGAAGTTGCCGTATTGGTAATAATTACCTACGTTTTTACTTTCATTTACTCTGATGACAGTTTCTTTGGTTGGTTTGAAGAGATTTTGTATACTCCTTGTTTTAGTGAAATCAAAAGGGAAAGGTTTCACATAGATTGAATCGTTGTAGATTTTTACTATTTTTACTCCAAAAAAACCTTGTAACCTTATTACATCGCCTACAGTTACATTTTTTTCTACTGTGGCGTCAAGTTTTGATGAGATAAAAATTTTTCTTAAAAACTGTTTTTCCCATAGTTGTTTAGGATAATTTTGCATCACTACAAAATCTTCAACTTCTTGGATAGTATAGTGGAAAGCATCAGCTTCTACAAGAAAAGATTTTTTTGGCCCTATAACAAAAAGGTTTTCAGATACAGCTGGTGCATGAAGTTTATCTACTGCTTTATTGGTGAGTAATTCAACAGCTTCTTGTTCGTTGTCTGCAGTCTGTATGCTATATCTTATCCAGTCGAAGTCGTCCCATCCGTATTTGGTAGGGTTTACTTGTTTTGAGTAGGAATCAGCATCTCCGTAAGCTAAACCTGCATCACTTAGTGCCATACCTGGTTTGACGATGTTTGGTGGTGTGTCTCCTTTTGAAGTTATGCCTATAAATTTATGTTCAACAACGTTAGATATTTTTTTTCCAGTCCAAGGATGATGATAGCTGTATTCGTATCCCTTGGGGGTTATAGTCATAACTTGATAATCAGGTCTACTGGGATCTCGAACTTTCAGTAGTAGGTTACAGTTATCTTCGGTGCCTTTATCTGCGATTATTATGTCTTTACAGGGTTTAACTTCTGGAATAAACAGTGTTGTAGTTAAAATAAGAAGTATGGCAAATAAAACAGTATAGATTCTATGTCTTCTAAACATCTATTGGTTTATCTGAAAGGGGTAAGGTGTTAAAAAAAGTATTTGGAAAAAATGTTTTTTTATTCTTCTTTGTCAGATTTTTCTTTTTCCTCTGTTTCTTCTTCAGTGTTCTCTTTGGATTCGTCAGATTCTTCTGATTTTTCTTGTTTGTCTTTTTTTGAAGAGGTTTGGTTTTTCTTTGTTTTTTTCTCTGCTTTCTTTTCAGTTTTTTCTTCGGTTTTCTCTTCTTCTGAGGGCTCTTCCTCGACTTCCTCTTCTTTTTCTTCGGTTATCTCAGTTTCTTCCTCTGCTTCTTCTTCCAGTTCTTCTTCAGGTTCTTCCTTTTCGGGCTCTTCTGGCTGTTCTTCTTCTGATTTTTCCTCTTCTTCCTCATCCTCTTTGGTTTCTTCTTTAGGTTTCTCTCCGGGTTCTTCCTCGACTTCAGGTTCTTCCTCTATTTCTCTTGTTGGTTTAGATAGTACTTCTGTTTTATAAATCTCAACACGTTTTACGGGATAAAGTGTTTTACATTTTTTGTAGATGTCTCTACCCATATCTCCATCCATTATTTTTTTTACGAACTCAGATAGTGTATAGTTTCTCGCTTTTTCTTTTAGTGTATCCTTCATGACCTGTCTAACCGCTTTTTTCTGAGAGTTTTGAATTCTTTTGTCAGTGGTTGTAAATGGTTTTACTTTTATTTTTGCTCCATCTCTTGTTTCTACATCAAAAACACATTCGATTTTAGAACGACGTCTTCTAACTAATCTACGGAGATAATCTGATGTAAATGTATGACCTACAAAACGAGTATGCGCATTGGAATCCTCTACTTTACTTATTTTGAAAAATAGTTTAACATGGGATTTTCTAAAATCGTTGGTTAAATCTTGTAGTGAAACTTCGGTGACCCTACCTAAAAGTTTGTCAGGATTATCTGCAAGTGTTTCAGCAACTGTTACGTTGTCGAAAGTTGCTGGGGCTAATACATTATACCAGTTTTTTGATCGCCATCGATCTTTTATTTTTCGTGCTGCTGTTCTCGAACGCGCCTTTGCCATAATTAATATCACATCGCTTTTCTTTTATATAAATTTAAGATAACTTTTTAAATAGTTTTTCTTCCGGTAATGCACTCTTTATACTTAAAACATGCTGAT
>JAZKSG010000031.1:0-15076 GCA_036626215.1 Thermoplasmatota archaeon | reverse complement strand
AAAAAAAAATGAATAACTTTATTATCACTTTTTACGTTTCATCTTCGGAGAAAACATGGTAGAAATAAACGTAGCTGCTAACATTATAAGATTAATCGTAGGAGTCACCATCCTAGGATATGCATCCTATACAGATTTTAAAACCCGTAGAGCATCAAACTATCTATGGATCCTGATGGGTGGAATCGGAGCAATATTGCTAGTAGCGCAGCTAATCAGTTTCACACCTCAACAATTCGAAATAATGAAACTATATCTAATTTTTATTCCAATAATGATAATACTCGTCTACATCCTGTTTCAGATGCGTCTCATCTTCGGTGGAGCAGACGCCAAAGCCCTAATGGCTTTAGCCATCCTAATGCCATTCCCCACGTTACAGTGGCTACCAGAATCAATAAATCTTACACTTCCACTCGTCGAGACAAAACTACCATACTGTTGGGGTGCCTTCATCAACGCATTAATCCTATTTCTCTTCATACCAATTGGTTTGTTCATATACAACCTCAGCCAAAAAAACATAAAAATCCCTCAGAGTTTCCTCGGATACAAAATGGATATCCAACAGGCGAGAAAAAAATATGTTTGGCCTATGGAACAAATAGATGAAAACGGAGAAAAAAAATCTGTATACATGCCTAAAGAATATGATATAGATGAAGAATTAGACCGATTTGAAGAACACAACATCGAAAAAATATGGGTAACACCAAAAATCCCGTTTATGATACCTCTACTATTTGGCTTTATAAGCGTATATGTAACTGGTAGCTTCCTAACATACCTAATGAATCTCTTCTAACATCTGTTAAACTTTCTATAATTAAGATCTGCACATATAGATGTTTTTAATGTATATTGTTGGAGTAGTATCATTCAAAGTGGGATGAAAGATATAGAAGATTATGAATCAAAAAAAAGGGGGGGGGGTTAATTGCGTAATTGTGGAATAGGATAAATTGAAACAAAAAACTTATAAGTATAATCGTGATTATTATAATCATGAATATACAAAATTTCGTGGATAGAGAAGAAGAACTAAAATTCCTAAACAACCAAAACAAAAAGAGACCATCCTTTGTTGTTATATATGGAAGGAGAAGAGTAGGTAAAACAGAATTAGTTGAACAATTCTGTAAAAACAAAAAACATATCTATTATACCGCATCACAGTCAAACAAAAAAGAACAACTCAAAGAAGCCTTCGATTTAGTATATGAAAAAACACAGGATCCCCACATAAACGAATTAAAACACAGTTGGGAAACACTTCTTAGATACATAAAAGATAAAAACCTGATCTTTGTCTTAGATGAATTCCCATATATCATAAAAGCAGATAAAACAGTTCCTTCAAAAATACAACGATTATGGGATAAAGAACTCAAACACTCAAACATCTTCCTCATCCTCACAGGATCATCAGTATCAATGATGGAAGAAAAAGTACTCAACCGAAAAGCCCCACTATATGGACGAAGAACAGGACAATGGAAACTTGAACCATTTAATTTTAAAGAAACACGACTTTTTTTCCCAAACTATTCTCATGAAGACAAAATAAAAACATATGCCATCCTTGGAGGTATACCCTATTTTCTTCAACAATTTAACCCTAAAACATCTGTTCCTGACAACATACACAACAACATACTAAATAAAGGATCTGTGTTACACAACGAAGTAGAATTCTTAATGCGCGAAGAACTCCGTGAACCACTAAACTATTTTACCATCCTGACCTCTATTTCCCAAGGCAATACCAAATTTTCAGAAATAAAAAATGATACAGGAATCCAAAAAAACGCACTTACAAGTTATCTATCCACCCTAAGAAATCTCCATCTTGTAAAGCGAAGAGTTCCTATTACTGAAAAAAGATCAAAAAAAGGACGTTATTATATCCAAGATAACTTTTTTAGATTCTGGTTCAAATTTATTTTTCCAAATAGAAGTCAAATGGAAACAGATAAAAAAACACTGCTGACGCAAATAAAAAGATTGTTACCTGTATTTGTATCTTACACTTTTGAAGATGTATGCAGAGAACTAATATCCACTAAGTATAGCCAGTTTAATGCTGGACGATGGTGGTATAAAGATAACGAGATTGATATTGTAGGTTTAAACGAAAACGATAATAGCATCTTATTCGGCGAATGTAAATGGAGCAAAAAAAAGATAGATAGTTCTCTTCTCTCTGATTTAGAAGACAAAAAAGAAAATGTACGATGGAAGAATAAAAAACGTAAAGAAATCTTTTTTCTTTTTTCAAAAAATGGTTTTTCAGAAGAACTGCATAATAAAGCCAACAGAAGAAAAGATGTTTTCCTTTATGACCTAGAAACAATTATAAAATCGTTTTGAAAGCCATTAAAAAAATAAATCTTTTCAATCATTTCTCCGCCGAAGCATTATACCTTTCTCTATTGAATAACTTACTAACATGCAAAATGATAACAACACAACTTTTTACACCCTCACCTCTTCCAAACCAAAAGTGTTAAATAAACCATAGATGGTAATTTATCACAACAAAAAAACAAAGATTTTTTTGAGGCAACATAAACATGGTTTCATATGACAAAGATGATGAAGACAAAGAAAAAGACAACCCGTTTGATCGTTTTGGGATAGACGAAGATTTCCTAAAACGTTTTCTAAACGATGAAGAAATACAAAAAGATCTACAACATATGGCAGAGGAAATGATGAAAAAGTTTTCCACCTGGAACCCAGAAGACGAACCATTCACCCATAGCTTCAAAATCGATTTCGGAGAGGATGGAAAACCTCATTTCAGAAACTCAAAAAACGACTCTCCTTTCGACCAAAAAGATTACACAAAACGGGAAGAACCAGATGTAGATGTAATCGAAAACACTGAAGACGTAGCGGTAACAGTTGAACTACCAGGTTTAAACAAAGACGACATCGATCTAAAAGCCACCGAAAAACAACTAGAAATAAATGTAGACAACCCAGATTTTAGCTTCCATAAAAACGTTGATCTACCCTGCAAAGTTAAACCCAAAACCACCCATGCGACATACAAAAACGGGATATTAGACGTAACTTTAAAAAGAAAAAACAAGAAAAAAGACACAGGTTTCAACGTCAACATCGAATAACCAATTTTTCTCTTCTTTTACACAACTTTTTTTTTTGAGATTTTAGAACAAACCATTTCTTCCATAATATCAGATATGGGCTTAGCCGGATTTGAACCGACGACCTCCGCCATGTGAAGGCGACGTCATAACCCCTAGACTATAAGCCCCAACCTTTTCTATTTCTGTCTAACAGAGATCCATATTAAATATTTTACTAATAAAACATATTTTTAAAAGTTTTCCAGCCACCATCCTTTTTTTATAGACATATATTATATAAAGAAAAGTTTTATCAATTAAAACCCCTTTATACCTTTAATAGATAACAGATATAAATCTGTTAAACCATTTAGAAAACCAAGGGAGGCTAAAAAAGTTTTATGTCATTTTGGAACCGATTCAGCAAATCAAAATCTAAAGATCAACCAGAGGAATCCGAAGAAACATTAGAAGTCATAGAAGCAGAGTTAATCAGCGAGGAAAACGAACAAGAAACAGAAAAACCAGAGAAAAAAGAAGAAACAGTTACTAAATACCATGAAACCTTCGACACCGATGAAATGAAAAAAAAGAAAAGTTCAAAAGATTTTGATCCAAGAACCTGGCGGAATGTTGAAACAATCGAAGAAAAAGTAGATAACCTACATGTTGAACAAGCTATAAAAAAACGCTCAGATGTCGAACGGAAGGTAGACGACCTACTCGAAAAAAAATAACCTGTTTCTTTTATTAAAACCTATAAATAGCATCCCTGGTATTCTTTTTTTGTTATGATATCTGTTTTACGTATAGGTCATAGAAAAGCACGAGACAAACGAATAACCACCCATGTATGTCTGGTAGCTCGGGCTTTCGGTGCAGACAAAATATATATTGACAACCAAGATAAAAAAATAGAGGAAAACATACACTCTGTAGTAGACCGTTTTGGAGGAAACTTTGATATAAAAACCGGTGTAAACAGTAAAAAAATAATTAAAAAATGGAAGGGCATAATAGTTCATCTAACCATGTATGGAGCAGCACTAGAAAAAATAACTACAGAGATAAAACAAAATGATGATATTTTAATCGTAATTGGTGCTGAAAAAGTACCAGGATGGATATATGGCGAAGCTGATTATAACGTATCAGTCGGCAACCAGCCACATTCAGAAGTAGCTGCATTAGCAATGTTCCTAGACCGACTGACAGAAGGAAAATGGATTAAAAAAAGTTTTAAAAACCCGGAGATAAAAATTGTTCCATCCAATAATGGAAAAAAAGTCGTTAAACAACAAAAATAAATTTTTTGTTAACAGCATAGGAGAATAACTATAAATGAACAAGGAGTTACCTACAAAGGATAAATGTATACAACTCTTGGAAGATGCAGGATGTAGTAAAAAAGTTATAAATCATTGTAAAGCCGTATCACGTTTAGCGTTAAAAATAGCTGAAAACAGCAGACAAAATGTAGACAAAAATCTGGTAGAAGTCGGCAGCCTCTTACATGATATAGGTAGATGTAAAACACATGATATTCTACATGTCCCCAAGGGTGCGAAAATGGTAGAAAAACTTGGTTTACCCAACAGGATTGTTCAAATCGTCCGTAACCATATCGGAGCAGGGGTAGACAAAGATGAAGCAGAAAAACTTGGACTGCCTTATGAAGATTTCACTCCAAAGACTTTGGAAGAAAAAATTGTCTGTCATGCAGATAATTTAATCGATGGATGTCGACGACAAACAATTGAGGCAGAAGTTGAAGAAGCACTACAAAACGGTTTAAAAAACTATGCGATAAAACTCGTTAAACTTCATAAAGAACTATCAGACCTATGTGGTATAGATCTTAACAAAATATAAATATGGTTTTTCTTATTTTGAAACCCCCCATACTTTTTTGCAGGGGTAGCCAAGCATGGCCAACGGCGCAGCGTTGAGGGCGCTGTCCTGTAGAGGTCCACGAGTTCAAATCTCGTCCCCTGCACTATTTGTTTTACCTTTTCCAAAAATGTTAAAAAAACAGAAGATTCCTAGCATTGTGATTGGATGAAAAAATGGATTTTGATTCCGATAGTAGGGGGTTTCCTGTGCGTTATCGAGTATGATACTCCCTATCCTAGATTTTTCCCTTGCTAGTGCTGGAGTTTTACTTTATTTAGCACGATTCATTCTACAGATTATACAAATGATTCTTGCAGTAATTGCAATTTTGATAGGAATTTTTTCTATAGATAAAGAATTTGCACTAGGGGTTATAAGTTTAATTTTAGGTATTCTTGGATTATTTATACCTATTTTTGTTTTGGGAATGCTTGGTGGAATGGCTTGAGGAAATAAAAATAGCAAATTATAGGGTAGATAATTATACGTGTTTTTTATCGGTAAAACTGAGTTCAAATAGTATCTCCCACACTTTTTTGTTTATACATCTGTTTAAATGAAGACATATCTTTATATTTGATAAAATTAAGTAAGAAACTTGTTATGTTTTTTCCTGATAATAAAATTGCTCAAAAAATATTAAATAATAAAATAAACATCTATTCATATAATAACAATTTAAATGTTAGTGGGTTGAATGATTTTTTATGAAAAAAAAGACAATTCTTGTAATAACACTTCTTTTTTTGTCTATCTTTGTTAAAACTTCTCTGTCTCTAGAAAACGTAAGAAATATTGATGAAAAACAAAAGATTCTATATGTCGGCGGTCATGGACCTGGAAATTATACTAAAATTCAAAAAGCTATAAACAGCTCGGCTGTTGGGGATACTGTTTTTATCTACAATGGAACTTATTTTGAAAATATAGTTGTTGATAAATCTATACTTATTATCGGAGAGAATAGATATAATACAGTTATAAATGGCGGTAAAAATGGGGCTACTGTAACCATAAATGCTGAAGAAGTAACTATCTCTAATTTAACTATAACAGGTGGAAAAAAAACTGATGCAAAAACCGTGGATAACATGTGCATAGCTGGAATAAAAACTAAAAGTTCAAACATTAGGATAATTGGCAATATCATCAAAAATAATTCAATGGGGGTTTTTTGTGTAAGATCTTCTAATCTAACAATCCATGATAACAGTTTTCTAAATGATGGCCTAACTTTTACTCCATATGAAAATGATGGAAGACCAGAAATTAAAATAAACTATTTTCTTCATAGCATAGAAAATAACACAGTAAATGGTAAACCACTCTATTACTACAAGAATTCAAATGATTTTATTGTACCTTCGGATGTAGGACAATTAATAGCAGTTAATTGCACTAATATGACACTTAAAAATGCAAATATTTCAACCTGTGACAATGGGATCCTGATGGCTTACTGTAAAAAATGTACGATTGAAAACAATAGTATTTCACAAAATGGTGGAATCTGGACTTTTCGTTCATGCAACAATGTTTTCCAATATAACAATCTTTCAAATAACATCGTCCATGGTATAACACTTGATTACTCTTCTAATAATAACATAATAAAAAACAATCTTATATCCAACAATGCTGTGATTGGTGTTATGTTGGAATGGTATTCAAAAAATAACCTGATCACTAAAAATAATCTAATTTCTAATCAAAATCGAAATGGTTATCAGGTTCAATCTTTTAGAAACAAATGGGATGGAAATTATTGGAGTAATTGGAGAGGTTTAACAAAACCATTTTTCAGTTTTCTTCCAAAAATAGTTTATGGAAGTCCGATTGAAAGATTTATACAATATATACCTCCAGTTCCAGTTAATATTGATTTTCATCCTGCAGGAAAACCATATGCAATCTAATTTAAATTGTATTTTCGACATAAAAAATAGTTTTTCTTTTATGGTGTCAACCTGTTTCTATCACGAGGGAACAGTATACACTCCCGGATGTTGTAAATGTCTAACAGTTCCATCAACAATCTTTCAATTCCAAAACCGAAACCGCCATGAGGTGGCATACCGTAACGGAATGTTTTAAGATAACTTTCGAAATCTTCAACTTTAAGACCACATTTTTCCACCTGCTTTTTCAACATGTCAACATTGTGTATACGTTGACTACCAGAAGCAAGCTCCACGCCGTTACAGGCAAGGTCAAAACCCCGTGAAAGTTTTTCTCCTTCTGGATGTGTATAAAATGGTTTAGCTTCCAACGGATATCGGGTTATAAAATAGAATTCATGTCCTTTTTTCTTCATTATCTCTCCAAGTTTTTTTTCTTCTTCAGTCCCCAGGTCTTCACCCCATTTAACGTCTACATCTTCTTTTTCAAGAACCTCTATTGCTTCATCATAAGTTATACGTTTAAAAGGAGTTTCAGGTATTTTTATTTCTCTATCTAAAACCTCTAACTCTTCCATACAACTACTTGCTTTTTTCCATATATGATGTACAAGACCTTCAAGTATCCCTATGACGTCTTCTTCGTTTTTAATAAAAGCCATCTCTACATCCAAAGCAGTACTCTCATTTAGATGACGACGGGTGTTATGTTCCTCAGCACGGAAATACCAAGGAATCTCATACACACGATCTAAACCAGTAGCCATCATAGTCTGCTTATAGAGCTGAGGACTCTGCGCTAAAAAAGCTTGTTTTTCAAAATAACTAAGTTCAAAAACATCTGTACCTCCCTCCGATGAACTAGCAATTATCTTAGGGGTATGGATTTCAACGAAACTCTGATTTCTGAGATATTCATGCGCTGCTCGTATAACCTGATTTCTGATCTTAAAAACTGCTTGAACCTCTGGTTTACGCAGATCAAGAAAACGATTATCTAAACGAGTCTCCAACTCGGATTCAACTTTATCAGCCACACCCAAAGGTAGAGGTGTATCCGCCTCTGATAAAACTTCAAATTCCTCTGGTATAACTTCATAGCCGTTACGGGCTTTATCACTAGGTTTACATCTACCTTTAACAGCTAAGACAGATTCCCGAGGGATTTTTACAAGTTTTTCAAAAAACTCAGGTTGTTTCTTTTTAAGAGTTGTAACCTGCAATGTTCCTTTACGATCTCTAAGAATCAAAAAAGCTATAGCTCCAAGATTACGTATATCTTCCAACCAACCAGATACAACAATAGTTTCCCCATGTTCATCTTTAGAGACATCTTTAGAATAATGAGTTCTATAAGTTTCCATAGAGAAAAACTATATTAAAACATCGAATTTAGTCTTTTTGAAATAACATCCAGAACACTTTGAAGATTCCTATGGTTGTCCCAACCTTCAAACAATTCCTCCAATTGTTTATCCTTTTTATCTTTAAACTTTTCAACATTTTCCTGGATATTAGGTAAAGCTCTAACTACGTTATCAACAATGGTGACATCGGCGGTTTTGGCAGTCCTAGAAACGGGATTCAAATCAACAGCTACAACCGTTTTACCCATTTTTTTCAACGCCTGACACCGATCTCCATCCTCCAAAGGGACAAATACTACATCAGCCGAAAAAATACCGTCTTTATCACATAAACCACGGTCATGTTCAAGACCCGGAATAGAAGCATCACCTTCCAAACCATAAACTCTGTCTGCACCTGCATCTCTGAGAGCATCTGCAAGATTTTCAACACGCTCTGATGTCCTATGAAAAAGATTAACCTCAACTTTAGCATCCGCCGCCTCTGAAAGACTAACGCATTCCTCAGCTGCCAACGCCACTACATTCCCATTAACAGAGATAACAGCTGAATCAGCGTTCAAAAGCAAAGCAGCAGCAACCTTCTCCGCCTCCACAGCCGGAGGAATAGTGGTTTCACCCATCAAATAATCAAAAGCCTCCCCACGCCCATGAGCAATCAAACCTGTCTCATGAACCCAACCCTTTTTCAAACCTTCAGAGATTTTTTCACGGGTTTTCAAAGACCAATAACGAGGATGACTCTTAGGTATCTCAGCCATAACTATTCTACAAACTGAAACTAAAACTGTACTTAAAAAATCTTCTTAAAAAAAAGAGAAAAAAATTAGGTTTTTTAGCCGTACATATTTGGCTGCGGTGCCTTACCGCTACCTGAAACCATAGGTTTCGCCTGTTTATGGAACTTCTGAAGTTTCTTCTCGATACGCTCTGATTCTTTATACAACGGAGTAACATTAATCTCAATACCTAAAGTAAGAGCTATAACGTTTATAGCTGCAGCAGCTGCTTTTGCATCTGGATAATTAGGATGAGCCTCCGCTAAAATAGAAATCACATCGAAATTTGATTGTTTACCAAGATTGAGAAGCACACCTGATACACCTGCAATGATACCATTTTTAAACTGCGAGACATCATTCTCTGTTAACATATTACGAGCATCTTCAGTAGAGCCAATTGCATAGGCATCAGCAGTATCTTCATCGTTGTCTTTTCCTTCTACAACCATTCCTTCAGGTGAAATCAAAGTTTTACATCCTTTTGTTTCCACCCACCTCATAATGGCGTCAGAGATACCATTTATTAAATGAGGTTTAGGTTTAAACTCAGAGACAAAAACCCCTATCTTTTCACCTTCTGCATGGGTACCAGCATAAATACGAACAGGAGACAAAGGTTCCCCTGTATGTACAACAGATAATGCTGGAAACTGAGAAGATTTCAAGCACCCGACTTGTTCTAAATCCAACGCATCAATAAGATAATTAGCTGCAATAGTGCTAACCAAGCCTATAGATGGAAAACCAGCTATAACAGTAGCACCACTAAGATCTACATCCTCAAAATTAACAATCTCAACTTCATTTTGCAATTATGCATCACCATCCACAAATTATTATTCCCTTAAATGTATTTTCTAGCATTTAAAGTTAATTGGTAAAAAAAGAAAAAAGATTGAAAAAACAAGACATTAAACCAATTTTTTTTTATCCTTTTACCACTCCAAGAGGTTTAAATTTCGCTACCCTCTTAGAAAAACCAGCGTTATGAACAATATCAACCACAGATGCCACATTTTTATATGCATCAGGTGCTTCTTCAGCAGCAACCTTCATACTGTTAGGATGAACATAAATATCCTGTTTACCAAGATTCTCAACGATTCTTTCACCACGCCAGCTACGTGTCGCCTGACGACGAGACATAACCCTTCCAGCACCATGACACGTACTTCCAAAAGTCTCCTCAGCTTCTTTTGTTCCACGTAAAAGATAGCTCTCCGTACCCATATCACCAGGGATAATCACCGGCTGCCCCACTTCCTTATACTCAGAAGGAATCTCTTGGCTACCTGGTCCAAAAGAACGTGTAGCGCCTTTACGATGAACACAAAGGTTTTTCCTACTGCCATCAACAGTATGTTCTTCAAACTTCGCCATGTTATGCGCTACATCATAAACAATACCCATATCAAGATCCTCTGCTTTTTCACCAAGCACCCTTTCAAAAGATTCACGAACCCAATGAACAATGAGCTGACGGTTAGCCCACGCGAAATTAGCGGCACATGCCATAGCCTTAAAATAATTTTCACCTTCCTCTGAATGAACAGGAGCACAGGCAAGCTGCTTATCCGGCAGCTTTACACCATACTTTTTAACTGCTTTTTCCAAAACCTTTAGATGATCGCTGCATACCTGATGACCAAAACCACGGCTACCTGTATGAATCAAAACCACAATCTGATCTCTGTCGTTTATACCAAAAACTTTAGCAGTTCTTTCATCAAAAATCTCTCCTACTCTCTGAATTTCCAGAAAGTGGTTTCCCGCTCCCAGTGAGCCAACCTGGGATTTACCTCTATTCAAAGCTTTTTCGGAAACCTGTGAAACATCAGCTGATTCAAGATAACCATTCTCCTCAATAAAATCTGTGTCTTCATCCCAACCGTAACCGTTTTCAACAGCCCAACGAGCACCACGAAGCAATACATCTTTCAACTCGTTTTTACTCATCCTTATTTTAGCTTTAGAACCCACACCAGAAGGCACATTTTTAAACATTTCATCAACAAGATCACGAATCTTTTTTTTATCAACATCATCAACAGTTAAATTAGTTCGAACAAGTCGGACTCCGCAGTTGATATCAAAACCAATTCCACCAGGAGAAATAACACCGTTTTCACCGTCAACCGCTGCTACACCGCCAATAGGGAAACCATACCCCCAATGTATCTCAGGCATAGCCAACGCTTTACCCACTATACCTGGAAGAGTAGTAGTGTTAGCAATTTGTTCAGGTGCATCATCCTCCCTTATAGAAGATATCATTTTTTCTGAAGCGTAAATAACTGCAGATGTCCGCATTTTTAAATTATGTTTTTTACCGTTGTAACTCTTAGGTATCTCATATCTATAATCGTCTATCTTATTCAAAGGACCTTTCCACGTCATAAATTATACCTCCTCCAATTTAGGTTAAACAAATAATGATACAGGTTATTATTTTGGTATTATTGACACATTCATCCTTTATAAAATTTAATCAAAAAAAACAGTTTAAACTTTTTTTTAGAATGAGACAAACATGATAAAAAAAAGATAAAAACATTCTTTTTTTATCTTACCTTTCTAAGATATGGTACACCTGTTTTCTTGTTTCTTTTTACCTCGTATCCTCCTGGGAGGGCGATAGGTTTAGCATCTTCTTGTTCTTTTTTACTAAAAAAATGCACCGTTCGTTTTTCTCCTTCTTCAGTAGTAATCTCTTTTTCATAGAGAGTATATCCATCAAAGGTAAAAACATCGGCTTCAGCGCTTTCTTTTTCTACAGTAACCCACTCATCTTCTTCCTCTTTTGTTTCTTCTAGTTTTTTCTTTTCCTCTTCAACGAGATCAGATTTTTCTCTTAGTTCTGCCTTAATTTTTTTAGCAAACTTACGTCGTATACCCTTAATTTTAGTTAAGTCTCTTATCCTTGCTTCATCTAAATCATTGAGACTCCGGATTCCGTTGTCATATAACAATCCCGAGGTTTCCTCATCAACTGTTTCAAGGTTTTCAAATATTTTTTCTGCAGTAGACTGAATCTTTTTTTCTTTTTCGTTAGCCTTTTTGATTTTCTCCTCAACCATTTTTCCTTCTTCTTTTTCTAAATCCTCTCTAATCAGGTATTCGTCGAATCCTTGTCCCTCAGCGGCTTTTATCTTTTCGTCTATATCTTCTTCCTCTTCCACTTCTATCCATTCTACTTCTTCAGGAAGGTTTTCTTCCTCCACTTCTTTTTCCTCATCTTCTTCGAATTCCAGTTCTTTTCCACACTTTGGGCAATAAGTGTATTTATCATCTAGTTCGTAACCACAATGATAACATACTAACTCAGCTTCTTCTAACTCCTCTACTTCTTCTTTTTCTTCAGTTTTCTGCAGTTCTTTGTTTTCCACAATTTCACCTGTTTTTCTTTCTTCAATCTCTCTTTTTTCTTCTATGGGTTCGCTTTCTTCTTCTTTTTTGGGTTTTACTTCTGCAAATTCAGGGATATCTGTTTCTGTTTTCTCTATCTCAAAGAGATCTTCTTTCTCCAGTTTTTCTTTTAAATCTTCTTTCTCCTTTTTTTCCGACTTCGACTTAGTTTTTTCTTTATATCTTTTAGATCTATGTATTGAAACTCGGGGTTCAAGAGACAGCTCTTCTTTTCCCTCTTCATCGGCATCTTGCTGTGCTTCTTCTTCCAGCTTATCTATATATTCTAATCTCTTGATTAAAGATTTTAGATATTCTCTCTCCTTGTTGTTTAGATCTTCTAAAGATCGTTTATCTAAAACCTGATGAATTTTTTTAAGTAGTTCGTCTCTTGAGTCCTTATTTTTTTCCATAAGAGATTACCTGCCGGAAAAGGATTTTTTTTAATGTACCAATATTTTGATTTAAACCCTTACCACTATTAATAGTATAGTGTCTTTATTATATTAATACGTTATCCTACTTTAAATATTATTTCATTAATTTACTTTTAAAGACTTTATTAAAAAGTTTATTAAGCTTGATCAACATGACTTATTTTTTGATAAAAAATGGATTACAAAGACAAAGATATAATCTCAATTAAAGATTTTTCAAAAAAAGAACTAAATCAGATTTTACAATACGCCAAAAAAATGTTGCCCTATGCAGAAGGAGAAAAGTACAAAGAAGTCACGGCTGGGAAAGTATTGTCTTCACTATTTTTTGAACCTAGTACGCGGACAAGACTAAGTTTTGAAACAGCTATGAACCGTTTAGGTGGACGAGTCATAGGTTTTTCTGATCCAGGTATCACCTCTCAGAAAAAAGGGGAAACGTTGGCAGATACAATCCGTATGGCCGATTCATATAGTGATGCAATAGTGATAAGACATCCTCGGGAGGGAGCTGCTCGTTTAGCCGCAGAGTTCTCTGAATCTCCTGTTTTAAATGCTGGTGATGGAGCCGGTCGACATCCCACTCAGTGTCTCCTGGATCTGTTTACAATTCTAACAGAAAAGAAAAAAATAGAGGGTAATAAGGTAGTGTTGATGGGGGATTTGAAATATGGTCGTACGGTTCATTCTTTGGCTTATGCTTTGTCTCTCTATGGTGTAGACCTAACTTTTGTTTCTCCTAAAAGTTTGAAAATGCCTAAAGAAGTTATAGATGAGTGTAAGGAGTTAGGTGTTACTCCTTCTTCTACTTCTAATCTTAAAAAAGCGGTTAAAGACGCTGATGTTTTGTATGTTACCCGGATTCAAAAAGAACGTTTCCCTGATGCAGAAGAATACAACAAAGTGGCAGGAATCTACAAAGTTGACCTGGATCTTTTAGAATCAGCTCGCGATGACCTAATCATTATGCATCCCCTGCCCCGTGTTACAGAGATAGAACCAGAGGTAGATAAGACTTCCAATGCCTTATATTTCAAACAGGCATTTAATGGCGTACCAGTGCGTATGGCTTTATTATCTCTTGTTACGGGAGGTAAAAAAATATGAAGGAACTTAAAATTCAGCCTATTAAAAACGGTACAGTCATTGATCATATCCCTCCAGGTAACGCTGTTAAAGTGATGCATATACTTCGTATACCAAAAAAATCTTCTTCGATTGTAAGCGTAGCTATGAACGTCAAAAGTAAATATGGTAAAAAAGACATTGTTAAAGTTGAAGACAGGGAGCTTGCCCGGGATGAAGTAGATAAAATTGCTTTGATCGCCCCAAAAGCCACTATCAACATTATAAGAGATTATGAGGTAGCGGAAAAACATAGAGTGGAGCTACCTGATGAAATCGTAGGTATAGCCCGTTGCTCCAACCCTACCTGTATATCTAATACAGATGAGCCGGTTAAAAGCCGATTTACAGTTATAAATAAGGATCCACCTAGGATAAAATGTTATTTCTGTGAACGAGAGCCAGAAGATATAGCTGAACGAATTATCTGATTTCCTCTAAAATCTCTTTAGCTCTATCTATTTTTATTTTATCTTCTTTAACCAGTCTTTCAGCTACTTTATCTATTTCGTCTTTAGATGCACCTGCCATTACAGCTATGTTTTTAGCATGAAGCTTCATATGTCCTTTTTGTATCCCCACAGTTGATAATGCAAGTACTGCAGCAAAGTTTTGTGCTAATCCAACACTTGCCACTACAGATGCAAGTTCTTTAGCAGTTTCTATCCCAAGAATTTTTCTGCATAGTTTAGCTTTAGGATGTATACTAGCTGCTCCACCTACAATTCCTAAAGCCAAAGGTATCTCAATTTCACCTACTAGGTCGCCGTCCTCGTTTTTATGATAACTGGTTAAAGAGGTATATTTACCATTTTTGGCTGCATAGGCATGTGCCCCTGATTCAACAGCTCGAAAATCGTTTCCAGTAGCTATCACCACTGCATCTACACCATTCATGATTCCTTTGTTGTGAGTAGCTGCTCTGTATGGATCTACAGCAGCGAGAGTATAAGACTCAAGAAAGGAATCAACTACTTTTTCTCCACCTATTTTTTCTTTGTCAAAAACAGCTTTGGCTTTAGCAATTCTTCTATCTGCAAGGTTAGACAAAATTTTTAGACGAATTTTTCCATC
>JAZKSG010000030.1:0-16382 GCA_036626215.1 Thermoplasmatota archaeon | reverse complement strand
AAAAAAAGAGTTTTCAATTATTTTTTCGTATTCAGATAAATTCCAAATAAAATAAAACCTCCACCTATAACGGTATATACCGTCGGTATTTGTTGTAACCAGGGTAGAATGTAGGCTAATAGAGAGGAACCTATAGGTTCACCGAGTAATGCTACAGAGGCAAGAGAGGCTCTTATATATTCTAAAGACCAGTTATACAGTGTATGGCCAAGGATGCCTGCTACAACGGCCATCAGAAAGATTATTCCAAAATCTTTTAGACTTATACCTGTGAGAGAGACATTAAAAGATATTGCTACAAAAAATAAAGCTATAGATCCAATTAGATAAACTATGAACGCGTAGGAGTAAATTGAGACGCCTTTTGTACGTAGTTTCCGACCGCCGAGTATGTATATCCCTGCTGCCAATCCTCCCAGTATAGCCAGAATATTTCCTTCAAGGTTTTGTAGACCTAAAGATGTAAAACCATAGTTTCCATAAACAAGTAATATCACCCCAAAAAAGGATATAGCTATACCGGTTGTGTTTATCCAAGACAGTTTTTCTTTTAAAAAATAATGAGCGATAGGTCCAACAAATATCGGATGGGCTGTTACTAGTAGTACGGAACTTGCTACAGAAGTATATTTTAATGATGTTATCCATAGAGCAAAATGTGCAGCAAGTATCAAACCTATAAAACACATGAAATACAGATCCGAACGAGGAAGCTCTAAGATCTCTTTTCTTCTATATCTATTCAACAAGACAAATGGGGATATCAAAAGAACTGTGAAAAGTAAACGATAAAAAGCGATAGAAATAGAAGAAACAGAATCCGAAACTGAGACAATAAATATAGCGGCGAAGGAAACCGAGACAACAGATGTAAACAAAGCTAGATATGGTTTTTTATTCATAATTCCTCAGATTCTTTTGATATCTAAAAATAAAAACATGTTATATCATTTTTTATGTATTTCATCCAAAAAAAAAGAATAACAACTATTTTATCCGAAAAAACCATTTTTCTCTGCTAGATGATAAAAAATATTGCCGCTGTAGTAGGCATCTACGGCGAATCAAACAGTGGAAAAACAGGTTTAATTACAAGGCTGATAGAAAAACTGAAGGAACAAGGATATAATGTTGCAGTTATAAAAAAAACAGATAAAAAAATCTCTATAGATACAGAAGGAAAAGACACATATAGATATGCACAAAAAGGGTCAGACCTTGTTGTTTTCTCAACAAAAATAGAGACAAGTTATATCGTTAAAGAAAAACAGGATACAGAAGATATTATCCAACAGATAAAGGATTCTTGGAATATCGATGTTATATTGATAGAAGGGTCTAACCATCCAGATGTGGAAAAAATAAAAGTTGGGGGAAATGTCATCCGAGAAAACACTATAATGAAATTTAACAGCGAGGAAGACTTTTCAAAGATTATAGATTTTATTAGACAAAGAATGGAGGATGTAAAGATGAAGGATAAAGTTTCTGTAAAAGTTAATGATAAAGATATACCTCTGACAGATTTTCCCTCAGAGTTTATCCGGAATACTTTAGAAGGGATGTTGAAATCGTTAAAAGGAGTAGATGAAGATATTGAAAAAATCGATATTGTATACGAAAAATAATATTCTTATTTTTTTAGAATGAGTATATAATTCGATCTGTATCTTTGCCTTTAGTTTCTCTTTTTATTTCGCTTATTTTTGGTATTTCATCTGTGTTTTTTACATGTGTCCCTGCACAGGGGCATATGTCAAAGTTTTGGATTTCTACTATTCTCAAATTTTGGACGGATTTAGGTATGAGGTCTAAATTACATCGTTCAGGGTTTACTTTTTGTTCAAGTTGCTCTCGTTTCTCTTTATATATCCTGACTGGATTGCTGTTTTCTACAATTTGGTTGAACTTTTCTCTTATGTGTTCAAGCTCGTTTTCAGTGAATCTTGTTGGTTTAAAATCCACTCTGGAGTAGTCTTCATGTATTTGGTTGCCAACTGTTCTTGCTCCATATTTATCATACACTATACCGGATAATATGTGTTGTGCTGTATGCATTTTCATATGTTTGTATCTCTTGTCCCAATCGATTTTTGCTTGTAGCTGCTTTCCAGTTTCTGGTTTTTCTCCTTCTAAAATATGTTTTATGGTTGAGCCTTTTTTCACTACTTTTTTAACTCTGGATGTTTTGTCATCCCATTTTATTATGCCCGTATCAGAGGGTTGTCCACCGCCTTTAGGGTAGAATGCTGTTTGATCTAAAGAGATATAGTTCTTTTTGCTCTTGGTGACTTTAGCTTTAAACTCTTTGACGTAGTTATCCTCTATATTGTCCATGTATAGTATTTTAGTCATATTTTTTTACCTCCTGATAGAAAAAACTTTTTTGTTTATTGTTCTTTGGTTAGTTTTAACTGTTTTTTATATCTTTTTCTTCGGTTTACGATAATTAATCCAGCTATTACTAATATTCCACCGAGTATAAAATATATTGTTATTTTTTGATTCACTAAAAAAAAGCTGAGGGTGGTAGATATTACTGGTATAGCGTATAGATATATGTTTACTTCTGAAGCTTCTTTTATTTCTAATGCTTTATACCATATCAGGTAAGCTATGATAGTTGAAAAGATTCCAAGGAAAATAAGGGCTGACCATCCTTTTACAGAGAGGTCTAAAATCTGCGGTATAAGACGAGTGTTTAAAAAAGGTATTAGCCCTATGCTTCCAAAAAGCATTGCATAGATAGTTAGAGTTAAAGCATTATATTTTTTAAGCATCTTTTTTCCTGCTATTGTGTATAGAGAAGCCATTACTGCTGCAATCAAAACACCAAATGCCCCGAGGAGATAGTTTATCTCTATTTTTCCGCCGGTTCCCCATAGGGAGATTATGATTACTCCAGTTAAAGATAGCAGTATACCCAAGAGTTTCTTTAGGGTTATTTTTTCTTTAAGATATATGATGGATAGTGTAACTGTGAAGACTGGTGCTGTAGCTATTATCAAACTGGCTGCTCCAGGTGAAACATATTGTTCCCCGAAGTTTAAGCCGAGATGGTAGACTATTATTCCAAAGAAGCCTAGCAGGGTTATTGAGGGGATATCTTTCTTTTTTAGTTTGGAAAAATTTTTTGGTTTTGAAGATATAAAGGTTAGGAGAGCAATAGCTACTACTGTGAATCTTAGTATTGTTAGATTGATGTAGCTGAGTTCTTTTAACAAAATTTTGATGAATGGGAATGCACAGGCCCAAAATGTTACCGCGGTAAGCATCATCAAAGATGTTTTTATATGGGTTTTAATCATGTTTTTGTTGGAATGCGGAATAATTGGTGGTATAAAAAGTTTGTAGAATCTACCATGTTATGTTTTTTTTGATGGAAAAAAGTTTTTGAGGAGAGGATTGGGAGGTGTATTTTTTTTAGAAAATTATCAATGGGTTTGATTTTTGTATGTCCTCTATTTTCAAGGAGCGATTATCTATGTTTCTCCATTTTTTGACAAAGGCTTTTATTCTGTCTAGTTTTCTATGGGTGGTCATGTTTTTTTCACTCTCCTCTTTATATGTCCCTATGTAATACTTTGTGAATGATACTATTTATATTTTTCTAAATTTTATAGGTGTTATATTTAAAACAAAGAAAAAAAAACAATTTTTTTATTTTTTTTAGAAAAACTTGAAAACCCTGATTGACTTAGAAGTGGTAACATTACCAGTTGTAGCTACGACTCTCAACTTATAGTTACCAAAACTGAATTCATCCCACGTCCATTTAAAAGGTGTCACAGAATCTGTTTTCTCTAAAGTTCCATCTATATAGAATTCAACCTTATCCGAAAAATCTGCTTCTACCTTAACCTCAACTTTTCCAATAGCAACTGTTTTTGAAAGTAGAGGAAACACTCTAAAACCTGATAGATATACGCCTTTCAACGGTTTTGTTATCTCTAAAGGAGGGTCTGCAACTTCAAAAAGACCTACATAGGTCTTCCAGTTTATACCTAGAGCATCGGTAACTTCTAAAGACGGATTATATTTTTTACCGATATCATCTTCTTCATAAGTAAAACTGATATTACGTCCATTTATAGCTGTTGGTGGATCATTAAGAGGACTTCTCATATGCCATTCCCATGTATATGGTTTTTCACCACCGTTTGCATCACCATTAAAATGGTATTCAACCCCGGCATATGCCTCCTCATCAATATTTGAACCAGCAACAGGTCCTGGAGGTTCGTAGTCATCCTCTATTTTAAACCGGATCTCTGCATCATCTTGTTTAGGTTCATACCATGGCTCCTCCCCGTCCGAACCATCTGTGTCACCTGTGGCAATATAATATGTTTCACCATTTTCCGTCTCTGTAACGATTTCTTCACATGGATCAACCACTGTAACTTGATTATCAACAAAATTATAACAAAAAGTATATTGCCTACCATCTAGAGTCTGCTTGTCTGTTATTCCGTTATCATTGTTACCACAATAACTGATATCTGCTATATCCCAAGATATCTCTCGACCTTCGAAGAGTTGAATAGTGACATACATTACTTCTTGGCCTAGTGATTTAAAAAATGTGAACCAGTGACCCCCATCTTCTATATCCCAATAATCTGTAGAATTCCAGATAGGGATTTGTCCCCATAGCATATTACAATTGGATCTTTCTTGGGATTTAACATGTTCAGGATTTTCATCTAAAGGTTCATCAGAGAAAAATACCTTATAGCTCCATTCTCCTTGTTTACTATTTGGAGGAGGATCAATGTCATCCATGGCTTTTACATAATCCATAGTTATCTTCAAAGTTTTCTCCTCCATCGACTGAGTTTCTGTTTCTAGAGTGGCATCTACTAAACCATGACCATACTCCTTCATGTTTCCTATATAATCAGCAGAACTTTCAATTTTATCTCGTATCTCTTGGTTATTCATATCAGGAAAACGAGTTATAGCCAGAGCAGCTACACCTGCTACATGAGGAGCAGCCATACTTGTACCACTGTATTCTTCATATCCTCCTCCGGGGATTGTAGAAATAATGTTTTCCCCAGGTGCCACCACCGATAGCCCTGATCCATAATTGCTCCATTCACTTCGCTCCTCGTTTTCATCTATGGACCCTATCGCCATAACTTTATCATAGCCAGCGGGTTTAGAGATAGAAGCCTGATATTGGTTACCAGATGCTGCCACCAGTATGCATCCTTTATTCCATGCGTACTCACAAGCTACTTCTTCAGACTGTGATCCTTCTCCTCCAAAACTCATACTTATGACTTCCGCGCCTTGGTCAGCGGCATATTCTATAGATTGAATTATATCTTTGAGTTCAAATACTCCAACTTTATAGCCGTTGTAGAGTAGGCTGAATCCAGCTCTTACTGGCATTATTTTACAATTCCAACCTACCCCCGCGATTCCCTCCTCGTTGTCAGTAACAGCAGAGGTGATACCTGCGCAATGTGTACCATGCCCTAACACGTCCATAGGATCGCTATCTTCAGTGGTGTAGTCTTCTTCAGGATCTTCATTAAAACCTTTGCTCTCATAGTAACTAATATCAATATCGTCAACAAAATCATATCCACTAACACAGTTTTCCTCAAGATCAGGATGCAGATAGTCTACCCCACTATCTATTACAGCTATAACTACATTCTCATCACCCGTGGTGTTATCCCAAGCTTTGGGGCATCCTATCTTCTTTGGCCCCCATTGCTTCCACCATCGTGGATCATTAGGAGTTCTGCACATATATTTTATATAATTTGGCTCAGCGTACTCTACGTTTGAATGCTGTTGGACGTTTTTAATAAACTCTTTTTCTCTCCCTGTTCTGACCTGCACTAATGCAATATCAAATTTTTCATAGTAGGATTTTACGGTTCCACCATGTTTGGCCACCGTAGAAGAAACATTTTTTCTGCTGTTGGTAAAATCTTTTCCTTCTTTAAAACCAACTAATATTTCACCAGGAACATATGTCAATTCCTTTCCTCCAATTTCCTCTTTTGTCTCTGCCTCCTCAATAGTTCCCTCGGCAGAAACGGATACTGAAAATGCTGTAAAAAGTAGCGACGCCACTATAATAATGGCATAATTTTTTTTCATCTAAATTTTGCCTCCCTAAAAGAGATCTTTACTTTACTTAAAACTTAAAGTAAATAGCATTTTTATAGATTTTGGTCCAAAAAAATGTTTAAATAAGATTTTTTAGCTTATTGCACTCTGAAATATTACGCCCATAGAAAACCAAGTGACTGATAGAATAAAATACCAAGCATTTTCTATGTCCAATAATAACCCTAACCCTATCAATATTAAAGGTAAAAGTATAAGTAGGAAAGGACTAAGAAATCGTCTTAACTGCTCATTTAATTCGAACTCCATATTTTTCCATCAACCTGTTTATGTCTAATAAACTTTTTTTGCTTTTTATCGGTCTAAATAAAGCAAACATTATTTAAGAATAACTCTTTTTTCATAATCAAAAAAAGAGAGGATGGAGATGCCTTCTACAAATAGAAAAAGTTTAACGAAAAAAACGCTGTTTTTAATATTAGCTGTAGTTTGCCTTACTTTTTCAACTGTTTTAACTGGTTGTCTTCAAGAAAAAAAGGTTAGTAGTACTACGGAAGCTGAAATCAAAAAAACCGATGCACCATTTTTATGGAAGATAGAATCTACTAAAAACTCTTATCTTTTTGGTACTGTACATCTTAGAGATGATAGAGTTTTAAATCTAAATGAATCTGTGAAAGAGGCGTTGAACAATGCGGATGTAGTTTACACTGAAAGAAAGTTTGACGATGAAACCAAAATAAAAATGGCGCTTTCCTCCCGTTTGAATGAGGGAAAAAATGTTGAGGATATTATCTCTGAGAATTTGTCTCAAAAACTTGAGAAATATCTTGAAGATCAGGGGTTGAGTGAATATCAAATTGAAGATTTCAAAAATTATAAAATATGGGTTATAGCTATCAGTCTTTCTACTGTTAAGGATCAGTTGGATAACCTTGGAGAACCTATTCTAGATGAATACATCTGGCAAACTGCAGAAGAAAAAGGGAAAGAGACATATGGTTTAGAAACAACTGGAGACCAGCTAAATATATTTGGTGATCTATCCATAAAAAATCAGACTTATCTTTTAAATGAAACTTTAAACCAACTTATTCAATATGAAGAAGAGGGAGAAAACCCTGTTGAATTAACTTTGGAAGCATATTTAGCTGGAAACGCTGAAAAAATCTATGAATTAACATATTCCTATTTTAACGAAAGTAATCCTGTTGATGTAAAACTAAATAATAAGTTGTTCATTGAGCGGAATAAACGGATGGCTAGCCGTATAGCAGAAGTTGTTCTAAACAACCCTGATAAAAGCTATTTTTTTGCCATCGGAGCTGGTCATTTCTGCGGAGAAAACAGTTTACTCCATTTCCTAAATGAAGAGTTTGAATAATAAAAAAACAGTTTTTATTGTATATTTTTTACTTTACCCAATGAGGATCCATCTAGCAGATAAACATCTGCATTACCTATATCTGATATTCTACCGATAGGTCCAACGATTCCCTCTTGGTTGACAGCGATACCGCCACATAAAGGATTAAAAGCAGGTGTTACCACCAACTCAGATTTCCCTGGTAGACTAGGATATTTTTCATCCATTATCTCGTTTTTAACAATATGTGTTTTAAGCCAACAGGGTTCATATTTTTTAAACCCACGTCTATCTGTTAACCGTATTGTGGGATGGGTGTGGGCCATCACTAATGTGTCTTTTTGCATAACTTTTTTTGAAGGCCAACAATGACCATGTATAAAACCTACATCTCCTTCTGTAAAACCAGTGGACGGATGAACATTTATCTCATTTGGAACTAATTTTTTGATGTTGCCATCATGGTTTCCAACCACTATATCTATCTCTGAAAGATTTTTGATAGAGTGAAGAAAATCTTTAACATCATTTCTTTCTAGAAAAGTAGAAGACGGTATATTGTGTTTAACGTCGCCAACAATAACAATTTTTTTGGGTTTATACTCATCGCAGAGTTGTGTGACTCGCTCCGTCATTTTTTTGGTTTGAAGTTCAACGTTGACACCATATTCATGAAGCTCACTTTCTATACCGATATGTAGGTCAGCTATAACCATAATCTGTTTTTTTTGTATATACAAAGCCGGGTGATCGATAACTGGTTGTATCTCTGTTGAATTCATATTTAATTTTAACCTTGAACAATTTATAGATGTTCATTCAAAACAAAAGGTATTTCTTCTATAATATCTGTAGGGAGAAGACCATATGATTTCTTTTCGAAGACTTTGTTACCAGCGTAGCCGTTTAAAAACGCAGCAGCTCTAGCTGCATGAAACGAATCCATATTTTTGGAGAGCAAACCCATAGTTATACCTGTTAAAACGTCTCCAGTTCCCCCAACAGTCATCGCAGGGTTATGAACATCGTTATATTTAACCTGTTTTCCATCAGTTATTATATCTACTGATCCTTTAAGTAAAATAGTTACACCTAGTTTTTTACTCCATTTTTTGACAACATCTGTTTTTTCCTCGAGAGGTTTAGGTAGTTCTACACCCGTCAGTTTTTTGAATTCAGCTGAGTGAGGAGTTATAACTGTGTCAGAGTTTTTCACAATCTCTGGGTTTTCACCCAAAGCTTTTATTGCATCTGCATCTACAACCAAAGATTTCCCTGCTTTTACAATTTTTTCAACTAAGAACCGCACTGCTTCCTCTGTCTCAAAATGTGAACCTAAACCAGGTCCTATACCAACAGATTTAGCTTTTTCTATCAGAGGCTTAATCAGTTCTATATCATCAGAAGTAAGCCTGTTTTCACTTTCAAATCCTTCTACTATGAGGTTGGGTGAATAATTACTTATCACCTCAGCGGCTTTTTTTGGTGATGCAACAAAAGATAGATCGCATCCGGTACGTAAAGCCGTAAGAGCAGATAAAGCAGGTGCCCCAGTAAACGGCCCACCCCCTATCATTAGAGTTACTCCATTTTCGCCTTTATGAGATTGCTTTCTGGATCTTGGATAAAAAACTGATAGATCACCTGGCCCTACATGACTCACAGCCTTTTCAGGTACTTTTATATCAACCACTTTTATCCTACCGCTGTTCTCTTTATTCATTCCTTCTTTGACATCATGAAAGGTAACAGTGTAATGGGGCGTAATCTGTAGCTCTGATCCTAAGCCAGTGGGGACATCAACAGAAAAAACTGTTTTCTGTTCTTTTATCTGATTTATTTTTTCAACTATAGTCTTGTATGGCTCCCGGGGTTTACCTGTTATCCCAATGCCTAACATTGAATCAACTATTGCCTCGTTTTTTGATAGAAGGTCATCTATCATTTTTTTTGATGATAAATTCAATATCTCAGCGGATGTTTTTTTTAGCTTAATATAGTTTTTTTGTGATATCTCTGTTTTTATTTCATCTTCATGTTCAGCTAATAAAAAGATTGTTACGTTGTATTTTTTTGAAAGATATCTTGCTGCTACTAAACCATCGCCGCCGTTGTTTCCAGTTCCACAGAAAAATAAAATCTTTTTCTTTTTGTTTTTTATTTTTTTATCGATGAATCCAGATAGTCCTTTACCTGCGTTTTCCATCAATATGTCTGGGGGTGTGCCATAGAACTCTGAGTTTAGATCTATAACTTTTATTTCTTTTCCAGATATCATACCAAAAACATTAAACATTTAATGTGCTATATATCCTTCGCAAAAAATTTGTTTAGAAACCAAAAAAAATAGTTTTCAATGTAGGAGATGATTCATAAAAATGATGCCTGGAAACATGAACCCGCGTCAAATGAAACAGATGATGAAGAAACTTGGTATCAATGTTAAAGAAATTAAAAATGTTCAAAAAGTGATTATTCAGACTGATGACAAAGAATATATCTTCAAAGATGCTGAGGTAACCGAGATGGAGGCTAAAGGTCAGACGACATATCAACTTGCGGGTAAACCAGAAATAAGAGAACGCGAAGAAGAAATCCCTGAAGAAGATATTAATCTGATAGTTGAACAAACAGGGAAATCAGCTGAAGAAGCAAAGAAAGCTCTTGGAGAGGCAGATGGCGATATTGCAGAGGCTATAATGAAGTTAGGTGGAGAAGAATAAAGAAAACCTCTGAAAAATGTCTATCAGAACTATGTTTTTAATAGAGTCCATATATTACGCCACAGCTTTATTTCTAACGTTTGTTTCATATATGATTCTAATTGAGTTGTTAAAATTCAACAATAGTAATATACTAGAAATACTGTAATAATTACTTGTTACAGAAAAACTGTTTAATAAAAAAGCATTTAGATTATAAAGATACGGGGGAATAATTTATCGTGAAAAAAGTTTCATTTAACGGATATATTAAGAAATTCAATGAACAGGTAAAGGAGTACATTCCTCCTAAAAACAAGTGGACTCCTGTAGATGAAGCTACATATGGCCCTAAAAATATCTACAATGTTCCTACTGAGAAGGCGCAGAAACTTCAATTCAAAGCTATAAAGTATCAATTTAAAAACCATTACAATAACAACGAAGTATATCACAAATTTTGTAAAGAAAAAAATTTTACTCCAGATAAGTTAAAAAATTTCGAGGATTTAGAAAAAATCCCTATGCTCCCATCTGATTTTTATAAAAGTTATCCTCCTGGAAAAGATTTTGCTAGATGGTTAGCAAGTTTGTACTCAGTAGATCTTCCCAAAATAAAAATATCTGGTAAGAATCCTTCATATGATGATGTTATAGAGAGTTTCAATGAAGCGGGTTTAAAAGTTTGCTATAGCAGCGGAACAAGTGGACGCCATACATTTATCCCTCGTGATAAAAGAACGTATCAGATGGCGGAGTATCTGTTGGCAAAGAGTGCTGTTACTATGATGTATCCTATGTGGAGGTACGACATGTATGGTTATCTTTTGATGCCAAATCCGTTTAAAACCTATATTTTTGCGGGTAGAGCTGCAGAAATATATTATGACGCTGTAAAAGATGTAAACGCTGCAATTGACCGTAAAATCAACACTGAAACTATTCAATCTAGTATGGTTGGTAGGCAAGGTCTAAAAGGAAAACTACAGGGCTTTTTTATCTCATGGATGTACAAAAAAATGGTGAAAGACATAGTTAGTTGGTTAGAAAACCATGAAAAAAATAAAAATCATAAGATTGCTATGGTTGGAGCACCTTGGGTTTTATACATGGTTATGAAACATCTAAGAGAAAACGGGAAATCTTTTGATTTCGGTGGAAGAGGCGCAGTGGTGACTGGTGGAGGCTGGAAGATACACGAAGACAAAAGGATGCCTGTATCTAAGTTCAGAGAAATGGTTAAGGAGATATTAGGTATAAAAGATAAACATTGCCTTGATCTCTATGGTATGGTGGAGGGGAATGGTTGGATGATTCATTGTCCAGAGGGACATTATTTACATATCCCTCATAGTTATTATCATCCTATGATTTTGGATGAAGAGTATAATCCTAAAGGCTATGGTGAATGGGGTCGTTTCGCTTTCCTAGATGGTAGCACTTATAGCTATCCTGGTTTTATAATATCTGGAGATCGAGCAAGATTACTGAAACGCTGCCCCGTCTGTGATAGACCCGGACCGGTTTTAGAACCTGAAGTTACTCGAGCTCCGGGGCAAGAAATGAGGGGATGCGCCGAAGAAGTAAGAAAAATGATCTCTAGAGATATAGGAGATTGATATATATGATTGGTTTTAGAGAGATGAAAGAAAAAGATTATATTCCTCCTAAAACGGCTTTTAAACTCTGGTTGGGTGGAGCTTTTTCATTGGCTAAACTCCTACTTACCACTAACCCTAGTGATCTTAAAAAACTTCGTAAGATAGATCCAGATGATGAAAGATACAAGAGACCGCCGAGACCTTATGATATACCCAAATATAGCCAGGATATGAAGGTTTGTAAATCTGATGAAAAATATCTAAGACCGACACTTTATTGTAACCCTCAGGCTCCAGAGGTTGTAGCTTTGGCTCATAAACTTGGGGCTTATAAAGTATCTGACCGTGAATTTGCTGAAAATGCTTTTAATTTTGTAAAAGAAAAAATGACTCTTGAAATCCTTCCTTTTAATCCAGTCGAAAAATCTTTTAGACGTGGCACAGGGACCTGTTATCATTTAATCACGTGTTTCATAGCTCTTTGTCGAGCAGCTGGTATAAAAGCTCGTTACAAAATTTTTGCTATGAACATGATTCAGAACTGGTATGATGCTATAGTTGAGGTTGATCCTTTAATCAAAAAATGGTATGATTCAATGGGTTATTTTATGTTAGAAGGTGAAGGAGAGGCATTTATTGACGGTGAATGGACAGTAGCCCATGTTGGGCCAAGAGCGGAACGTCAGGCTGCTGCAGGTATACCCATAACTCGGTTTGGTGAAGACTCAATAGGGAGTTGGTTTTTTGAAATACCGGGTACCACTATGAGGATGGAATCTATACCTTTTTTACTAGGTTCTTCATCAAAATTTCTTAAAAAATTGGCTCCAGGGTCTATGGAAAGAGTGAATATTAGTATTCTTAAACAAATTGAGAAGGGAAAGAAGATAATAGAAGAAGCTGGCGGCGTTGAAGCATATAATAGAAAGATGGGGAAGAAAAAAGGGCCGAGCACTCCGGATGTTAAATTGAAAGATAGGGAAGAGTTAGAGTTCGAAGGATAACAGATCTCTTTTTATCGGATTATTTTATAAAAGTTTAAATAGTATAAAGATCTGTGACATTAAAGATAATAACAGAGTTTACTGATAGAAGATGAAAAAAGAAAACGAGGAAAACAAAAAAATAAAATTTCCTGAGCCTAATAAACTTCTTACAGCAAAACCTTCTCTTAAAAAATATTTGAAATATCTCCTGTTTTTTGGACCTGGGGCAGTTGTAGCTTCCATGACTATAGGGCAAGGTCAACTTATTTTTGGCCCTCAAATAGGAGGTTGGGCTGGTTTTTCCCTCCTATGGCTGATAACTATCAACATAGGCTCTTATATTATAGCTTATGTAGGATGTCGTTTCACAATGCTGTCTGGTATAGGGGTGATGGATCTTTTTGCTTTTAAAACCCGTAAAGGATGGCTTAACTGGCTTTTTATGGCTATAATGTTGTTTTTTATACCTATTTTTACGGCTTCAATTATAACTACTCTAGGTCAGTCTTTAGCGTGGGTTACAGGTTTTGGACATTACCTCTGGTGGGGAATTGGTTTTTGTCTGTTAGCTGGAATTTTAGTGATGGGTGGACGCTATAAAATGCTAGAGTTTACTCAGGTTTTTTTTGTAGCAGTCTTAGGTATAGGGGCATTGGTCTCTGTTTTAGTTATAGCTCCAAACTTGGTTGAAGTTATACCTAATTTTTTTACTATAGGAAATGTTCCTAGTTCTTTTCCAGATTATCCTAATTGGGTTATGAATGATTATCCAGGTGTTGCAAGTACCCCTATTCCTTTGGCAATGTTGGGATATCTTGGCACGTTGACTTTTACTATAATCACCTTAGTTGGATATACAGGATGGATAAAAGTAAAAAAATGGGGTATATTCCGAGGTAGAGATGATTCTGAAAGTTTTTCTCAAAACATGTTGAACTCTCTTATAAAATATGGCAAAATAAGATATCTTTCTGAGAAAAAAGAGGATGTTAAAAAATCTCGTATATCGCTTAAACCTTTGCTGATTGATTTAAGTTTGGCTTTTTTGATTGTTTCTGTTGTATCTGCTTCCTACATGATATCTGGTGCTGAGTTGCTTCAGCCTAGGCATACTTTACCTGAAGATACACGTCTTATACAGGAGCAGGTTAAAATTTTTACTTATCTTGCTGATTGGTTAAAACCTCTCTTCCAGATAAGTGTTGTTTTTGCTTTGTTTGGAACGGTGTATGCTGGTTTTGAAGCCGCTACTCGTATGCTATATGAAACTGGTAGACACATGCATAAGAAGATAAAAAATATTCGTTATAAACGTTTCATGTTGTTTTTGCTTGTTTATCTACTATCTACAGGTATACCTATCTCTATTTTGATGTATAGAGGTTTATCTGTGTTGGCTATGTTGAGTTTAACGTTGATGTTTATCGGTGTTGTAGGTGTGGTCATGTATGGAGTAGGGATAGTATATCTTAGTCAGAAGGTTTTACCTGATAAGTATAAACTCGGTGGTTTTGCCCTTGCAGCCTCTATTATAGGAATATTTCTTTTGATGATACCTATATTTTTCTTGTTTTCTTTGTTGATATAAAAACTTATAGTAATAAAATACTTATACTATTATAATATCAATTATAATATATAGATTATGTATAGAAAAAAAAGTGTTGTTATAATCCTATTCTTAATCTTCTTCCTATCAAACGTTACAGCTGCAGCTTCAACATCTAATTTTTCAGCGAAACCTATGGCCTCCAATGCAGAATATAAACAAAAACTTACTATTCCAATAGACAATGGCGAAAATGCAGAATTTCAACCTATTGACCAACATATAGTTTTTAAAAACCCGTGTTGGGCTAAAAACCCAACTGAACACTCGGTTCGCGTCATTTATGATGATGGAACAGGTTCAACAGAAATTGAATCCCAAATATATAATTTGGAGTATACTGATGAGGAACATATCTCTGAATGTAACATAGTTTTCTTAATACCTCAAGATATAGATGGAGGAGAAAATTATTTCGTTACCTATAGTTCTACAGAAACAGAAAAACCAGATTATGAAGACCATGTAAATGTTGAAGATTCCAACTACTATTATGAGCCTATCTCAGGTCAAAAAATAGAGCTTGATTATTTTGGTATAAGACAAAACAACGAGTTGATATATGCTGTCGTCAAAACCGGTGAACTTCTAGGTAACCCTATCGCGTTAGCTGTAGGAAAACTAAAACCGGGTACCACCACTCTCGAAACCAATAGGATAGAGCAACTATGTTCTTTTGACTTCCGATATGGAATAAAAGACCAACCTGGATATTATGGAACCAGTTGGGCTAAAAAAACTTCATCTAAAATTTTAGTTGATGGTAACCTGATGACCAGGGTTAGGGTAAAATGTACCGCCCCTAACGGCGTATTGGAATCAGATAACATTTACACCTATTATTACCAGCCTAGTAGCACTAAAAGTATAACTGTAGACGTCCATCATAAAGCATTAAAGAAACATAGTATAGAAGATCCAAATATGATTGATGGGGGATACATGGGTATTGTATCCATTAAATCCCGAAGTGCTACTTTAGACAAGATGAACGTTGGAGAAATTCTTCCACAGCTTAAAGTCTATTCTGAGAGAGATGTAGAGGAATCTTTTGATTTTCCATCTGATCCTAAATCTCAGACAAGACAAGAAGTTCTGTCAACTAAAGATGATGTAGATCTTGGGAGTAAAGCATGGATTTGTTTAACCGATGAAAACAACGAAAAAGCTCATGGTTTAGTCCTAAATTCAAATAAGGATATAACGAGTTCTAAAAATGATGGAGCACAGGTTAAAGCTTGGGTTAAACAAAACATTAAACTACCTGGTTTAGAAGCTGACACTGGAAACCTATATCTTATGCGTAATGCATATGAAAACAATGAACATATAGTTACCATACCAGAAGGTTTTGAAGCGCATCTAACATCTGAGTTTATAACTGTAGAAAACGGTGGCTCAAATAGTATAGACAAAGAATCAGAGAGGTTTAAAAAAGTTGTAGAAACTATGCCTGCTGTCAGAGGAAACATCTCTGAAGAAAAAAAGAAGTCTTATTCCCTTACAGCCTATGTAAATTTTGCGCCATCTTTTCCTCTTGGAGCTACATTATCAGCGGTGACTGGTAAAAGGCTACCTTATATTTATGCTGAAATCTATAAAAACAATAGTTTGACTTCATCAGGGGGTGTAAACCGTTTATCTATTGGAGATATAAACGTTGATTTGGAGGGAAATTTTTTACAAAAAATTAAAACGGCTTTAGGCATCATTGACATAAAAAATAGTACTTTTTTCAAAAAAATACGTTTTCCAGATTTAACACCTGGTAGATATATAATAAAGATTTATAGGGAGAACCCTTTTTTTGGTGAAGAAAGAAAATATATTGGATATAAAGTGGTAGATGTAGAAAAAAATAGTAGCTGCCGTATTTTTTGTATGCCTCAAGGTGAAGCTAAATTTTCAGTTTTTGATCAAAACGGAGAAGGCATAGAAGGTGTCAACTTTTTACTGCAAAATAAAGAGGTAACTGTAGTTGAAGATGCTTCTGACAAAAATGGTAGCGCAGATATCTGTTTTCCA
>JAZKSG010000029.1:0-16458 GCA_036626215.1 Thermoplasmatota archaeon | reverse complement strand
CCCTCAAGCCCGTCCTTATATATTCTGTAAAGATTTTGAAATTTTATCGGTAAAAACTATTTTAAAAGTACAAAAAACTGTTAATTTTTTTATGCAAACTCTTTTTAAAAAATAGTCTATTCTCTGAAAATATGTATCTCATCAAAATTGGAGGAAGTGTAATAACTGATAAATCTGAAGAAGAATCATTTAAAAAACAAACTATGGATGATTTATCAGAGATACTCAAAAAAACAAGGGAAAAAACAATTGTTGTACATGGAGCAGGATCTTATGGTCATATACCTGCTGATAAACATCGTTTACATGAAGGATATAGAGAAGAGAGTCAGTTGGAAGGTTTTTCAGAGACACTGCATAGCGTGCAGAAATTAAACTCTCTTGTTTTAGAGTCTTTAAATGAAAAAGAAATAAAATCTGTATCTCTCCCGCCTCATAACTCCATAGTTTTCAAAGAAGGCAGTTTGGATTTTTTTGAATACAGTTTTTTTGAAAAATATGTACAGCATGGTTTCACTCCAGTTACCTTTGGAGATGTAGTGTTTGACAAAGATCAAGTATTTTCTATTTGTTCTGGAGATATTCTTATGGAGCAACTTTCCTATTTTTTTAGACCAGAGAAAACAGTTTTTGTTATAGATGAAGATGGACTTTATACTTCGAATCCTAAAAAAGATAAAAATGCAGAATTTATAGATTGTATTTCAGTTGATGAGCTAATGAATCTTTCAGCTTCTTTGGATAACCATGCAGATGTAACTGGTGGGATGAAGGGAAAAATTGAAACAATTAAAAATATTGCTATACATGGGATAGATGTCGTTCTGGTAAATGGTAATAAACCAGATAGAGTATACGAGGCGTTGATTGGTAAAAAAACTGTTTGTACAGTTGTCAAAGGAGATAAATAGTTTTATGAGTCAAACTGAGAGTAGAAAACATGAACATGTGGATATATCTTTGGAAAAAGATGTAAATTTTGATCATAACTATTGGGATGATATAGCACTTAAACATAACGCTCTCCCCGAGGTTGATAAAGAAGAAGTAGATCTTTCTTCTTCTCTGTTTGGTAAAAAACTCAGTATGCCTCTGGTTATAGCGGGTATGACCGGAGGTTATAAGAAAGCTGAGGAGCTAAATGATAATCTTGCAGCAGCTGCAGAGGAATACCAGGTTGGTATGGGCGTTGGTTCGCAACGAGCTGGTTTGGAAAAATCTGATTTAAATAAAACTTATAGTGTAATTCGTAACTATGATATACCTCTAGTTTTTGCTAACATCGGTGTATCTCAGCTGGTTTTATGGGATCATGAGAAATCAGTGGAATATGCCAATAAAATGATGGATATGGTAGATGCCGATGTTTTGGCGGTATGTCTAAATTTTTTACAAGAAGTAGTCCAGTTAGAGGGAGAGGCTCATGGATATGGTTGTCTTGAAGCTATACAAAATTTGGTTGAAGATGTAGATTTCCCTGTTTTGGTTAAAGAATCTGGAGCTGGTATCTCTAAATATGTTGCTAAAAGACTTTTAGATGCAAATGTAGCGGGGATAGATGTTGGTGGATCAGGTGGTACTTCTTTTGCGGGTATAGAACATTATCGAGCAAAGAGATATGATGATCGTCTTCATGCCCGTGGAGGTAAAACTTTTTGGAATTGGGGTGTCCCCACTCCGATATCTGTTATGGAGGTTGTAGATGTCGCTAAAGACATACCTGTAGTTGCTACCGGTGGAATCCGTAATGGTTTGGATGTTGCTAAATCATTGGTTTTAGGTGCCGATGCAGCAGGTGTAGCAAATGTTTTTTTAAAGGCAGCTGCTGAAGGCAAAGACGAAATACTTTTTGAGTTGGATGCCTTTTACAAGGAACTTCGTGCTGCTATGTTTCTAACAGGGTCATCTGATGTTGAACAACTTAGAGGAAATGATGAATGGGTTATTGATGGTGTAAAGCTATGGAGTTGGAAGAGGAACTAAAGAAGAGAAAAGATTTTTTTGATGAAGAACTTGAAAAATTTTTAAGAGATGGAAATCCAGAAGAACTATATGATGCTGCTCGCCATCTACCAATTGCTGGTGGAAAAAGACTTCGCCCTATCTTGAGTATGGTTTCCTGTGAAGCAGTATCTGGAGAGATCTCTATGGTGGTGCCGTTGGCTTTGGCTGTGGAAATTGTTCATACTTTTACTTTGGTTCATGATGACATAATGGATAAATCCAAGCTTAGACGTAGTCAACCATCTGTACATATGAAATATGGTGAACCGACTGCTATAATGGCTGGTGATTTATTGTTTACCAAAGGTTTTGAATCTATGCATCGTATGACGGTTAGCCCCTCGGTTTTTAAAAACGTTGAATATGGACTTATCGACACAGTTAAGGAGATATGTGAAGGACAACAATTAGATATGAGTTTCCAGGATCGACATGATGTATCTGAGGGGGAGTATCTAAAAATGATACTTAAGAAAACTGCGGTGTTCTTCCAATATGCCTGTGAAGCAGGTGGTATTGTTGGCGGAGCTGATTCAGAGAAATCCAATGCTCTTAGTGAATACGGTAAAAACCTAGGTCTTGCTTTTCAGATACATGATGATTATCTAGATATGAGTAGCGATTCGGATACCATAGGTAAAGACATTGGTAACGACATCCGTAATGGTAAAAAAACTTTGATAGCAGTACATGCTTTAAACAACGCCTCTCGTTCTGACAAAAAAATTTTAGAAAATATTTTTGGAAATAAAGATGCATCTGAAGAAGAAATTAAACAAGTTTATGATGCATTCAAAAGAACTGGTTCAATTGATTACGCCAAAAAGAAAGCCATATGGTATAGCAAAAAAGCTATAGAATCCTTAGGCATATTGGAAAGATCTGAAGCTCAAGAATTACTTAAAAAAATTGCAGATTTTTCGATAAAAAGAGTGAAATAAAAAACTATGGTGGAGAAAGACCAGAATCAGATACGTGAAACTGCTGAAAAATATGCTTTGCAGAATGCTTTAAACTTTGAAGGTAAAGCCGAGTTTAAATCTGTAATCGGTAAAGTTATTGGTGAACTCAAAAAAGAGGGTTTCTCTCCGAAGGAGATTTTACCAGTTGTTCGAGAGGTAGTTAAAAAAGTTAATCAGTTTTCTATGGATGAACAACGACAGAGATTGAAGGAGATCAACCCTAGTTTCTTTGAAAAAGAAGAAAAAAAATCATGTGTTATCTCTTTACCCGATTTACCAGATGCAGCGGAGGGAAAAGTGGTCACTCGTTTTCCACCTGAGCCGAATGGTTTTCTTCATATAGGACATGCTAAAGCATCTATAATAGATTATGAGTACGCATGTAGGTATGATGGTCGTTTTATTCTTCGTTTCGATGATACTAACCCTGAGAATGCTCATGAAGAGTTTTATGAAGCTCAGAAAGAAGATCTCCGTTGGTTGGGTATTAGCTGGGATGAAGAATATTGTACTTCTGATAACTTGGAGAAACATTATGAGCTTGCTGAGCAGTTGATCCGTCAGGGAGATGCATATATTTGTCGTTGTAAAATGGAAGATATACGTAGAGGTCGTTATCGTGGTGAGTGCTGTGAATGTAGAGAATGTGATTGTGAGGAAAACCTTGAAGATTGGAAGAAGATGTTAGATGGTTCTCTTGATGGAGTAGTTCTTAGGTTGAAAGGTGATATGACTTGTGATAACACTGCGATGCGTGATCCTACTCTTTTTAGAATTATTGAGAAACCTCATCCTCGTCAAGGAGATAAGTATCGTGTTTGGCCGACTTATGATTTCGCTGGTGCTGTTGAAGATAGTCTTAGCGGCGTCACACATCCGTTTCGAACTAAGGAATATGAGTTGCGTGATGAATGTTATTTCCGTTTGTTAGAATTGTTGGATGTTAGGAAGCCATATCTTATGGAGTTTTCTCGTCTTTCTATAGAAGGTATGCCTGTTTCTAAACGTAAAATCAAACCTTTGATTGAAGAGGGTAAAGTAGATGGTTTTGATGATCCTCGTCTCCCTACATTGCGTGGTTTAAGACGGAGAGGTATTACACCTGACGCTATCAGAAAATTTGTTTTATCTTTGGGTATATCTAAATCTGAGTCTATGGTTCCTTTTAGCTTGTTGGAATCAGAAAACCGTAAAATTATAGATCCAAAGGCGAGACGTTTTTTCTTTGTACCAAATCCAGTTAAACTTGTTGTGGAAGACGCTCCGGAGAAGAAAGAAAAACTTAGTTACCATCCATCTAATGAAGAAATGGGTTATCGGACTGTTGAAACCGGTGAAAATTTCTATGTTTCAAGAGATGATGCAGATAGTCTTTCAGAGGGAGAAGTTTTTCGTTTAAAAGATTTGTATAACGTTAGGATAAATAGTTGTAATGAAGAGATACATGGTGTTTATGCTGGTGAGGAATTAATATCTGATTCCGCTAAAATCCAATGGACTACCGATGAGTATATTCCTTTTTCTGTCTATGTTTCTCGCCCCTTGTTTAAAAACGATGAATTTAACCCGGGTAGTCTTGAAGAAGTCAAGGGTTTTGTTGAGAAAAACATTTTGGATGCTGAAAACGATGAAATCGTTCAGTTTGAAAGATTTGGTTTTGTTAGAATTGAGAAAAAAGATGATGAAATCAAAGGGTTTTTTGCTCACAAATAAAAGATATTACAAACATTTATTAGCTTTTTAGATATTTATTAGATAGCTTAGGGATGAATTTAGGATGCAAAATGATATAGATTATTTTTTGTCCACTAAAACTGATTCGAAAGCTAGGAGACATCATATTTTTAATACAGCCTGGTTTTTTATAACATCTCCCCTGCTTTTATCTGTTGGATTCTATACCTATTCTCATATAGATTTTGATAATTTAGTTGGTAGTCTTGTTTTTCTTGGGTTTTTACCTTACATTTTTATGATTTTAGGTTTAATTCTTCTCGGTTTTGGTATTCGAAATCTATGGCGTCATGAAACAATTGAAATAGATTCAAATGGCGTTACGGCAAAACATGGTGGTAAAAAATTTTTTGCCAGTTGGAACGACATCGTTGAAATTAAAAGTACAAATTTTTTTATACCAGTGGGTTACCATATGCTCCCTAGGGCCTGTATAGTTGTTTCTACTAATAATTCAAAGTATAATATTAAAGCAATTAATTTTGATTTTGATCATCTAAAAGAAATTATGGAAATATTTCAAAACTTTTCTGATAAGAATCAAATTGATGTTATCGATAGTATAGATCTTCTTCCTGATAAACAAGCTTATAAAAAATCTAAAAAACGAGGTATGAACGCTAAAATCAAGGAATATAAATTTTTGCTAAAATCTGGAGCTGTTATGTTTATTATATCTCTTTTAATGTTCCCCTTCCTATTTATTTTTAATCTCTTCAACTCAGATATATGGTTTATCATTTTTGTTATGTTGCTGTTTTTTGCCATACTATTAATGGTAGCTGGAGGATGTGGGTTAAGTGAAAAGAAAAACAAAAAATAATCTCTTTATTTTATGTAAGTAAAGTTTTTAAATACACATCTGATTAATATTCTTTGAACTAAGGTTTGGGATGCATAAAAAAAGATTTGTTTAGTTTAGAGAGGATGGGATAGTAGATATGTCTAAATCTAGGAAGTTTTTTGTCTTATATGTTATGCTGTTTTCTGTTTTGAGTTTCATTGTTGTTAGTGTTCCAGCGGCTGAACCTATACGGCCGGATACCACTATCGGTATAAGTTTAGTAGTTATCATAGGGGCGGTTATTGCTGTAATTGCTTTGTTTACTTTTGGTGGTATAAAATATGTTACCGCTGAAAACGTGTTAGATAAAGAGATTCGTAAAACTCTTTATGATTATATTGATGAATATCCTGGTAGCCATCTCCGTGAGATTGCGCGTGAACTTGATCTTAAACCTAGTAATGCCTCCTGGCATCTACGTAAGCTTGAACAAACAAATCTGATAAGAAGTCGTAACATCGGTGGAAAAAAGGTATACTATCTGGTAGAGGGTGGTGTCGAAGCTAGGAAACAGGCGATAGCTGAATCTGTTCTTAAAAATGATAATGCTCAACAAATCATGTTATATCTTGTAAAAAACCCCGGTAGACATCTTTTGGAGATAGCTCATGCACTTGATATGAATCATCATACTGTTAAATGGCATATCAACAAGATGACTAAAGCCGAGATGGTAGAAGGTGACACTAGCAACTCAGTTTACCCTGTTTATTATCCTACAGAGATAGGTGAAAAAGCTATCGATAATGTTCGTCCTAAACAAAAAGCAGCGGCATAAAAAAATAGATTTTTTTACATTCTGCCGACATCTGTAACTTCAGCTGTTTCTACGTTTTTTATTTTAGCTATTTCATCTGCTATTGGATCTATTCCACCTTCTTCGTCAGGGACAGATACAGTTACATCTAAACCTTTTAATCCAAAAGCTACATTTTTTGTATCTATTCTACCTAGTTTGGCAGGTGATTTAACAACCTTTTCGATTTCCTTTTTCATTTCTTCCATCTGCCCTTCGTCTAAGACTTCAGAAGGCATTACTCGTATAAGTCCTACTACTACACCCATTATTTTTTTCACCTTTTTAAAAAGATATTATCTTGATTTTTCTTCTTTTGAAACGTTTTTTTATGGTCCTGTGAAACTGCATTTAGAACATGTATATTTTACACTCTGTTCTCGGCAGCTAGAACAACGACCTATTATTGTGTCACAATTTGGACATGGAAAAGTTGTGTAACCGCGTTTGAGTAGTGTTTTTCCACAGGAGATGCATCTATCAGTTTGTTTCATAGGAAAGGCAGAATAAAGGTTCTATTATTAAAAGGTGACGACTAAAAAACGGCGTTGTTTAAACTGTTGAAACTTTTCGTAGAAAAGATTTGATATAGAAAAAACTATATTATCTTTTTCTGTGACAAAACATAGCCCCACAGTTATAGATGTTAAAAATCTTGATGATGCAAAAAAAGCTATAAAAGATGTTGGCAGCGATCCAGACAGCATAGAGATAATGGCTCCTAAGATGGTTTTACGAGTGGTGAAACTAAAAAATGTTGTTTTGCAGGACGCCATCATTATTAAACAAGATATGTTGTCGCTGGGTGGAGAAGTTGCAGTTCCTAAAGAAACGTTTGACTTATATGAAAAAAGTGCAGATATTCTGGTTATAGGGAACTTGAAACAGCTGGAAGAGCTGACAGATAAACTTAGACGACATTACCCTCGCCTAAAAAAGATAGCAGATGAATTATCAACTTTTTTGAAGGATATAAAATGAATAATTTAAAAATTGCAGACAAAAATTTTGATTTAAAACAGAAAACATTACTGATGGGTGTTCTCAATGTAACCCCTGATTCTTTTTCAGATGGAGGAGAATTTTATTCAACTGATAAAGCAGTAAAACGTGCTGTTCAAATGGAAAAAAATGGGGCTAAAATCATAGATGTCGGTGGAGAATCAACTCGTCCAGGTGCTAAACCTATATGTGTTGAAGAAGAACTAAATCGAGTGTTGCCAGTTATAGAGGAACTTGTAAAAAAAGTAGATGTACCAATATCTGTTGATACATATAAATCTAAAGTTGCTAAAGAGTCGATAGAGACAGGTGCAGCGTTAATCAATGATGTCACTGCCCTCAGAGGAGACAAAAATCTTGTCCGGGTAGTTTCAGATTTTGATGTCCCAGTTTGTCTTATGCATATGAAAGGTACGCCGCAAAACATGCAGAAAAACGTTTCATATGATGACGTGATGAAGGAGATATATGGTTTTTTGAAAGATAGAGCAGAGTATGCTATTTCTAATGGAGTAAAAAAAGAAAATATAGTTGTCGACCCAGGTATTGGTTTCGGTAAAAGAACTGGAAAAGGTATAGAAGATAATTGTGAAATACTTGCTCGTTTAGATAAATTAAAAAAACTGCGTTTTCCTGTTTTAGTTGGTGCTTCTCGTAAAACTTTTATTGGGAATGTTTGCAAAGAATACGAGACTCCTTTGCCAACAGATGAAAGATTGGAAGGGAGTTTAGCGGCTGCATGTGTTGCTGTTTTGAATGGTGCAGATATTTTACGGGTTCATGATGTTAAAGAAACTCGGCGTTGTATTGATTTAATAGATTGTGTTTTAAAGTCGAATCGATAGATTTTTTTTTTAAAAATTGTATGTATTTTATGTAGGTGTATATGCATCTGATTATGTAGATAGTTATTCATCAGAGGGGAATTTTTATTAATGGTTTAAGCATTTGATTTTATTACACAAAGGGTGGAATGGGATGCAGGATGAAAAGGAGAATGCGCCTTCTCCTGAAGAGTTGAGGCCCTTGGTGATTAGATCTCTTAGGAGAAGCAACGTTCGTAAACGGATAGCGGAATATCTTTTTGAGATTAGCCCTAGTGGCAGTTATACTTCTGATATAGCTTATAATGTTAAGACTACGCCTACTAATGTTATTGGGGCTATAAGGGGTATGAAATCTCGTTATCGTGGCGAAGAATCTTTGTTAGGATTAGATATCGTAGAACGAGTGGAGATTGATAGTAATAAAAACATTAAGATATATCGTCTCACTGATTTTGGTAAAGAAATACTAAAAAATATCAAAGAACAAGAATAAAAAAATATTATCCTTTCTTTTTAATACAAAAGAAATAAAACATTTTAAGATAAAAAGAGATTTGAAAAAATTAGTCAATTACTTTATTTTACGTCTACCTTCTTAGGCTTTTCCTCTGGTTTCGGTTCTTTTTTCGGTAGTGATATCTTGATTACTCCGTCTTCCATTTCTGCTCCAACGTCATCTGTGTTTAATTCTTCTGGTAGCTGCAGAGATCTGTAGAAACTTGTGTTTGTTCTTTCTCGTCTTAGCCAGTTCTTCCCTTTGTTTTCTTCTGTTTCTTTTTCCTCTGCTGATATCTCTATGCTGTTTGGTGTGACTTGGATGTCTACGTTGTCTTTTGATATTCCTGGCATTTCAACGTTCATTTCGTATTTGTCACCGAGATCGGCTATGTCCATTGGTGGAGTTCTGTTGTATTTTGTCGTTGGAAGATCAGTAGATGTGTCCCAGAAGATGTCGTCTAGATTACTTCTGAATTGATCGAATAATCGGTCCATTTCCGACCAGAGATCATATGGCCTTCTTTCGCTTAACTCTCCTTTTTTATCTTCGTTTTTTCTTACTGGTATTTTATCCTTTTTTCTTCTAAATACCATAGTTTTTTCACCTCCAATTTCTTCCACATATAAAATCTATATGTTCTTCTATAAAAACCTTTCGCCCGTTATTTCTTATTTCCAAAAACAAACAAGTAATATCTTCATAAAAAAATAAAAAAAACTTTTTTAGCTTTCTGTCGTTTACATTAAAAATAAATAGTAGAAACAGTTCTATTAAATTAAGGCTAAAGATAGCTAGGAGGAAAAGTCTTGGTTAAAATAATGGTGGTAGATGACGATTCAGATGTAGTAACCTCAATTAAACTAGGATTAAATCGTTTATCTAAAAGATACGAAGTAATAGGTGCAACAAACGGAGAAGAATGCTTTGAGCTACTAAACAGAGGTTTGGACCCGGATCTAATAATCCTTGACATTATGATGCCAGGTATGGACGGCTGGGAAGTTTTTGACGAACTTAAAAACAGTAATGACTGGGTCGACATCCCTATAATATTTTTAACAGCTTTAAACGATAGAGAAACACTCAAAAAAGGAATGGAGACTAACACCTACTGTATAAAGAAACCTTTTGAGATAAACGATTTGAAAGATAAAATTGAAAGAGTACTCTCCGGCGACAGCTTTTTCTAATTAAAACATTTTTTCTCTTTTTTTGATTTGGTTTTTCCCGAACGTTTTCCAACCTTTTATTATTGAAAATTTCTATTCAGACGACTGAGACAACCAAAATAGTTGGAGAATTGACACTCTCCCACTCCAACAAAATTCCCTCCTTCATCTTTGGTACACCATATTTGAGAGGAAAAATGTAGAGGCATCTCATCCCTCCTCCATTTCCTCTCTACATTTTTTTCTATTAATTTGGAAAAATAACATTAACTATGAACTGATTTCAGTTTTTTGTGAATAATAAAATGGATCCTGTATGTCCACTTGATTATCGTTATGGTAGGAATGAGTTGAAAGAAATTTTTGGTGAAAAACACCGTCTTCAGTATCTGTTAGATGTTGAAGCTGCTCTTGCTCGTGCACATGCAAAGGTTGGTAATATTCCTAAAAAAGCTGCGGAGGAAATCACCGAAAAAGCTTCTACCAAGTTTGTAAAAGTCGAGCGAGTAAAAGAAATTGAAGCTGAGACAAAACATGATATAATGGCTGTCACTCGGGCTTTAGCGGAACAGTGTAAAGATGAAGCGGGTAAATATGTCCATCTTGGAGCTACTAGCTATGATATCGTAGATACAGCTAATGCTTTACAGTTCGCTGATTCTACTAATTTTGTTAAGAATGGGTTGAAAAATCTTAGAAATATTTTTGTTTCACTAGCTAAAAAACATCGTGAAACGGTTATGCCAGGTCGCACACATGGCCAACAGACCATCCCTATAACTTTTGGTTTAAAGATGGCGGGTTATGCCATGGAGATTGATCGTCATCTTGAACGTTTATATGAGTGTAAAAGTCGACTGTTGGTAGGCAAACTTTCTGGTGCTGTAGGTACTGGCGCTGCTCTTGGTGAACATGCTTTAGAACTTCAAAAAATTATGTTGAAAGATTTGGGTTTGGGTGTTGAGGATGTTAGCACTCAGATTGTTTGTCGGGATCGTTACAACGAGTTAATCGCTATTTTGAGTAATATCGCTACTAGTTTAGAGAAGTTTGCAACGGAGATACGTAATCTTCAAAGAGATGAAATCCGGGAAGCTGCAGAGTCTTTTGAGAAGAAAAAACAGGTTGGTAGTAGCACTATGCCACATAAGAAAAACCCTATAACATGTGAACAGATATGTGGACTTGCTCGTATCATCAGAAGTTTTTCAACACCTACTTATGAAAACGCGATTCAATGGCATGAAAGAGATTTATGTAACTCGTCGAGTGAGCGGTTCATTATAGCTCATTCTATAATTTTAACTGATTGGATTATACAACAAGCAATCAAGGTTTTCAAAAATCTTAAAGTGTATCCTGAGCAGATGAAAAAAAATCTGAAAATAACAAAAGGTCTCCCTATGTCAGAGTCACTGATGACAAAACTTATAGAGAAAGGAATGGGTCGGGGAGAAGCTCATGAGCTCATGCGTAAAGTGGCTCTTAAAGCGGCAGCCGAAAATAAAACCCTTGAAGAGACTTTTATCTCTGAAAGTGATAAACCATATCTGCTTTCTGAGGATGAAATAGAGGAGGCGTTAAAACCTGAAAACTATTTAGGTGCAACCTATGAGATAATCGATAGAGTAATCAAAAAATTTGAACGATAATTGGTGATAAAAAAATATGAGTGATTTTGAAAAGATTTCTTTTAACACAGAGGAAATAGTCAAACCAGCTGAATTAAAAAAAGTTTTAAAGAAAAAGTCTAGACGTGCTTATATTGGTTTTGAACCATCTGGCACTGTTCACCTGGGATGGAAGGTTTGTTCTAACAAAATACAAGATTTCTTGGATTGTGGTTTTGATTTTACTGTGCTGCTTGCGGATTGGCATGCCTATATAAACGACAAGCTTGGTGGAGATCTCGAAAAAATCAGGCTTTGTGGTCGTTACATGGAAGATTGTTTTGCGGCTATGGGTGTAGATACAGATAAACTTTCTTTTGTATATGCAAGTGATTATGTAGATGACTCTGATTATTGGGAGCTCGTGTTGCGTGTATCCAAAGAGACTACTCTCGCTCGCGTTAAACGCGCTATGGACATCATGGGTCGTGAAGAGGATGAAGCAGAGAAAGATCTCAGCAAGCTTTTTTATCCTGCTATGCAGGTAAGCGATATTTTTTATCTTGATCTCGATGTAGCCTATGGCGGTATGGATCAACGTCATGCACATATGCTCTGCAGAGATGTCTCTAAGAAGCTTAACCGTAAATCACCTGTAGCTGTTCATACGCCCTTATTGACAGGTCTTCAAGCAGGTGGACGGATGGATCCAACAGAATCTAAGATGAGTAAAAGCAAACCTGATTCGATGATAAGTATACATGATCGCCCGGAGGAAGTTGAACGTAAGATAAAAAAAGCATATTGTCCAGAAAAACAGGTGGAGGGAAACCCGGTTTTGGAGATGTGTAAATACGTAATTTTTCCAGAATTTCAAAACGATGTTTTCCTGATAGAAAGACCTGAAAAATTTGGTGGCAATCTACAGTTTGAATCATACGAAAAATTAGAAGAGGAGTACCAAGCAGGTCTTCATCCGTTGGATCTAAAAAACGCTACTGTCCGCTATATCAACCAGATTTTGAAACCAGTTCATGAGTACTTTGAAAAACATTCTGAAAACTTTGAAAAGATGAAAAAACTGGGGATTACAAGATAGTGTTAACGTTGTTTTTTTCATCTATACTATTAAATACATCATCTAGATATACTTTTGGTGTTGGAATAGAAGAGGAATAGGTGTAGTTTTATGAGGTATGGGAAATTAGCTGGTATGGCTGTGTTTGTAGCAGGAATTTTAATACTATTCTTATATGGTATATATGAAGGATTCCAGGGTTTAAGTCTTGAAAGGATGGATGTCGTAGTGGCTTTTGGTGCATCTGCGATAATAGTGGGATTAGTTTTACTTTTTATTTCGATATTTATAGAGCAACAAAGAGGAAAAAAACAATTGCAGACTGAAATAGATGAGGAGGATCTTGAACCATGATAATTGTGAATACTGATTTTATACCTGGTAGAAAAATAAAAGAAGCAATTGATTTGGTACGAGGACATACTATCCAGGCGAAAGGCATAGGTAAAGATTTCCGTGCTGGTCTTCGACACATAGCTGGAGGGGAGATAAAGGAATATACTGAGATGTTGTCAGAGAGTAGAGAAGTAGCTTTAAAACGTATGATCGACAAAGCAGAAAAACTCGGTGCAGATGCAGTTATCAATGTTCGTTTCATGACTTCAGGGATAATGGGTGGTGCAGCAGAAATATTGGTGTATGGTACTGCTGTAAAACTAGAATAAAAAAAGTGATTGATTTTTTTTTTGTTTGACCTATGGAATCCGCTGTAAAAGTTGAAAATTTGGTTAAACATTACGGAGATGTTGAAGCAGTCAAAGCCGTATCTTTTGACGTACAACCTGAACAAATTTTTGGTTTGATAGGTCCTAACGGAGCTGGTAAAACTACTATTCTACGTATATTATCCACTCTGCTGAGTGTTACCTCCGGTAGTGTAAACATTATGGGTTACAATCTTCAGAAAAACCCTGAAAGCATCCGTAGAATTATTAGTTATCTCCCCGAGGATGCCGGTGCATATAAAAATCTTACAGGTAGAGAATATCTTAATTTTATCGCAAATTTCTTTGGCCATAAACAAAAAATGGTGGAAAAAGGTATTGAAATAGCTGATCTCGCAGGTCGTATCGATGATAAAGTTGAGACTTATAGTAAAGGCATGAAACGACGTCTTCTCGTAGGAAGAGCTCTGATGAATAATCCTCGTTTAGCTATTCTCGATGAACCTACTAGCGGTTTAGATGTAGTTAACGCCCAGGAGATAAGAAACCTGATTAAAAACACTACAGATGATGGCACCACTGTGATAGTGTCTTCACATAACATGTTAGAGGTAGAATTTCTCTGTGACCACATAGTTCTGATAGATGATGGCGTAATAGTTGAACAAGGAAAACCTTCTGCTTTGATGGATAAACATAAAGCGAAGAATATCGAAGAAGTGTTCACACAGGTGGTAAAATGAGTTCATTGGTAAACATAATCCGGAAAGAACTAAAAGAATTGTTGACACCGGCTACATTTCTACCTATCATCATCATGGCTGTAGTCTTTATGACCATGGGTAACACCATGGGCGGTATTGAAGAACAGATACAGGAAAAACCAGTTATAGGCTATATAGACTTGGATGAGGGCAACTTTTCAGATATCGCCCTTGATGTTGTTAGCCATCAGTCCAAAGTGGTTTTTAATTCAACAGATTATAAAGATAAACAGCAAGGTTTAAAAAATATTAGAGATGAGGAGGGAATAGCTCTCCTTCTCATACCCGAAAATTTTACTAAAAAAATCAAAAACGGTCTACCTGGCGAGATCAAAATATTTTGGATTATGAAAGGAGCCGGTTTACTAGATACCATCTCTTCAGAATCTGTAAATCTTTTACTTCAAAAAGTCGATAGAAACATTTCACAATATCTGATAAATCAAAACACATTGATTAACGCTTCAAATGTTTTGTCTCCAACCCATCTAAACAGTACCACTTTTTTCAAAAATAAAGAGTTCAACAATCTTTCACCAGGTCAAATTACAAATGTTTTATCCTCTCAGTCTACAACTATACCGATAGTTATGATGATGATTATAATCATGTCTGGTGGCATGGTTATCAGTAGCATGGCTATGGAAAAAGAAAACAAAACGTTGGAGACTTTGTTGACATTACCAGTAAAAAGAACGAGTATCGTCACCGGTAAAATAATAGCGAGCGCAATAATAGGATTGTTGTTAACCGTTATCTATATGCTTGGACTTGGATACTGGATGCAATCTTTTGGAACTGGCGGACAGATTAATCTATCAGAATACAACCTTGTTTTGACTTCTACCGATCTGATAATAATTGGTGTTATAGTTTTTGTTACATTGGTAGCAGCTCTGTCGCTATGTATGTTGTTAGGAACCATGGCTAAAAATTATAAAGCTGCACAAACTCTTACGTTTCCAGTGACGTTGTTGGCTTTGGTTCCAATGTTTTTAACTATGTTCAAAGATTTTGATACACTACCATCTGTTTTAAAAGGAGTTGTTTTTGCTATACCGTTTAGTCATCCTATGATGGCTCCTCGTGCTTTGATTTTTGATAATTACTTGTTTGTAGCTGCAGGATTAGCCTACGTTTCCTTTTTTGCGATAGCTATGATAAGTCTGACTGTATGGGTTTTTAAAACTGATAGGCTTATAACAGGGATGTCTAAAAGAGAAGGCAGCTTTTTGAAATATTTCCGTAGATAGTTCCCTCTATTTTTTATTCAATAATCCGCCACGCTGGTATATCTCCAATTGAGGTTTAGAAAAAGGTTTAACCTGAAATGTTTCATCCTTGGTTTTATCATATATTTTTCCTGTTTCAAAATTGATCTTTAAAATATCTCCCTCGTCTATTTTTTCTGTTATATCTTCTGCCATCATGATAGGCATAGCGTTGTTTATAGCGTTTCGCTCATAAATGGATCCAAAAGACTCAGCTACAATAACATTAATACCTAGTGATTTAAAGCAGTCTACCGCTTGTTGTCGACTGCTTCCGCATCCAAAGTTTTCTCCTGCAACTACTATGTCTCCTGGTTTTGCTTTTTCTGCAAAATCTTCATATCCTTTTAGGTTGTCAAATGTATGCCGCCCCATTTCATCTATATCTGTTATCGAAAGATATCTGTTATGATATATCATGTCTGTGTCGATGTTGTCTTTTTTGATTACCCATGCCCTTCCTTCAACTTCGGTAGGTGTATCTTTTTTCTTTTCTGTTTTCTCTCCGGTGAATTCTTTCTCCTCGGGTGTTTTCACTTTTTCAGGTTTAGATGGTATGTTTTCCGATGTAGTTATAAAACCTGACACAAGTGATGCAGCTACTGTTGCGGGACTGGATAGGTATACGTTTCCTTTACCTTGTTTTCCTTCATAGTTTCGATTTCCTGTAGAAATTTCTACTTCATGCCTACCGGTTTGACCTATCTGACCGGCGGCGCAGCCTGCACATCCAGCGTTTCCGACTAAACAACCAGCTTTTTTAAAAACCTCTATTATTCCTTCATCAAGACATTTTTTCCATATTCGGTCTGTAGATGGAACAATTTTTAGTACTCTACCTGGCGCTACTTTATTGTTTTTTAAAATTTCAGCGGCTTGTTTCATGTCTTCGAAACGACCGTTGGTACAGGATCCAATGAAACCAGAGTCTACTTTTATATCCTCTAAAGCGTTGACTTTAGTTACATCTTCTGGATGACCTGGTTGTGAAACCCGTGGTTCTAAACCATCTATGTCTACTGTTAGAGTTTTTTCGTATTCAGCGTCTTCATCTGCATAAACAGGTTCTATGTCGATGTTTTGTTTTTTATAGAAATTAATGACTTTTTGGTTTGGTGGAAACAAAATTATTATTCCTCCCATTTCAGTGGCCATAGAAGCAATAGTTATACGGCTATCCAAAGAAAGATTTTCCACATATTCTCCATATATTTCCCCTGCATATCCTAGTAG
>JAZKSG010000028.1:0-16825 GCA_036626215.1 Thermoplasmatota archaeon | reverse complement strand
AAGGTTTCGGAGTTAGAAAAACTGGAGATGCAACAGTGGGACTTGTAGGTTTCCCCAGCGTCGGAAAAAGTACTCTTCTAAATCGTTTAACCGGCGCTAAAAGCGAAGTCGCATATTACAACTTTACCACCCTAGAAACCATACCCGGTATTTTAAAATATAAAGGAGCTGACATCCAAATCTTGGATCTACCTGGTTTAATCCAAGGTGCTTCAAAAGGTAAAGGACGAGGTCAAGAAGTTTTATCAGCAGTCCGCTCTGTAGATCTTATACTTTTTATGATCGATGTTCAAAACATTGAACAGCTGGAAATAATGTATGAAGAGTTACATAAAGCAGGTTTGCGTTTAAACGAAAAAAAACCAGATGTAAAGATAAACAAAACAGGACATGGAGGAATAAAAGTAGCATCAGCTGTAGAATTAAGTAATCTCAGCGAGGAAGTAGTGAAATCTATCTGCTCTGAATATATAACAAACGCAAACGTCAACATCAGAGAAGATATAACTGAGGATCAACTAATCGATGTTTTAATAGGCAACCGATTATACGTACCAGCTTTAGTTCTACTAAACAAAATCGATCTTTTTTCAGAGGAAACTGTAAAAGAAAAAAAGAAAAAAATTGAAGACAAAGGCTGGAAATTAATACCTATAAGCGCTACAGAAAAAACTAATCTAAAAAAACTAAAAGAAACTATTTTCTCTGAACTTCGATTAATAAGAGTCTATATGAAACCTGTAGGAGAACAAGCTGACATGGAAGAACCTCTTATCCTAAAAGAAGGAGATACTATAGAAGACGCCTGTTTTAAACTCCACAGAGATTTCAAAAAACGTTTCCGATATGCAATAGTATCTGGTCCTTCTGCTAAACATGAAAACCAAAACGCAGGGTTAGATCATAAACTACAGGATGGAGACATATTAACCATTGTTATAAAAAAATAATTTGAAAACAATTTCTTTTATAGTATCTCTAAAGCTTTTTTAACTAAATGTTCTTTGTTTAAATTGTATTTTTCAAGAAGATCTGCAGGGGAACCGCTTTCACAAAAAACATCTCTTATACCTACACGATGGAATTTGTTGCATATGCCTTGTTCGACAAGAGTTTCAGATACTGCTGACCCTAACCCTCCCATGATGCTGTGTTCCTCAGCGGTTATAACCACGTTAGCTTTCTCAGCATGTTTGGATATCAGTTTCTCATCCAGAGGTTTCAAAGTATGTATATCTAAAACAGATGCTTCAACATCTTTTTCTTTTAGCTCCTCAGCAGCCATCAGAGCAGGCTCCACCATCGTCCCACATGCGATAAAACAAACATCTGATCCTTCATTTAACACGACGCCTTTACCAATCTTTAAATCTTCTACATCTTCTTCATCATAAATAATCGGTGCAGGAGGACGACCCACCCGAGCGTACATAGGCCCTTTAGTTTCAGCCATAATTTCTACCAGACGACTGGTTTGAACAGAATCACTAGGAGCCATAACAGTCATGTTTGGAAGAACACGCATCAAACTAAGATCCTCTATCATCTGATGACTAGCTCCATCCTTTCCGACGCTGATACCTCCATGAGTAGCAAAAATTTTAACATTTGACTCAGAATAGGCTACATCCATCCTTATCTGATCATAAACTCGACCAGTTGCAAAAACAGCGAAAGTACTAACAAAAGGAATCTTACCACAAGATGCCAAACCAGCTGCAGTGGAAACCATGTTTGCTTCAGCTATCCCCATCTCAAAAAAACGATCTGGAAACTCCTTTCCAAACAACATAGTCTTGGTAGACTTAGATAAATCCGCATCTAAAACTACGATATCTTTATTCTTTTTACCAAGCTCCACAAGTTTTTGACCATAAGCTTTTCTCGCATAAGCAGTCTCTTTCTCACTCAAAACTTGTTTCCTCCAGTTGCTCTTCCAAAACAGTTAATTCTTCCATAGCGATTTTGTACTCCATCTCATTGGGGGCAACACCATGGAAATCAACATTGTTCTCCATATACGATACACCTTTGCCTTTAACTGTATTCAAAATAATCATAGATGGTTGGTTTTCAGTTTCAGCAGCTTTATCCAAAGTTTCTAAAATTTCACCAAAGTTATGGCCATCAATATCAAAAACTTTCCAACCAAAAGAACTCCAACGATCTTTAATGGATTCTAAACGTAACACATCCTCGGTATGACCATCAATCTGAAGATAGTTACGATCAACTAAACCAACTAAGTTATCAAGACGATAATGAGAAGCAGCAGCTGCAGCCTCCCAGATCTGTCCTTCATCAGTTTCACCATCCCCTAACATGACATAAACATGATACTTTTTTTGATCAATTTTACCTGCCAACGCGGCTCCTATACCAAAAGATAAACCATGACCCAATGATCCTGTAGATGCTTCTACACCAGGAGTTGTTTTACTAACTGGATGGCCTTGAAGCATACAGTTAATCTGCCGTAATTTATACAGTTCTTCTACATCAAAAAACCCTGTTTCTGCCAAAACCGCATATAACGCAGGAGCGGCATGTCCTTTACTCAAAATAAAACGATCTCGATCAGGGTCCTCAGGTTTTTTAGAATCAAAATTCATATGTGAAAAATAAAGGGAAACCAACGCTTCCACGGCAGATAGAGAACCACCAGGATGACCCGACTCTGCTCTATATAGCATTTCAATAATATGTCTACGGATTTTCACCGCTTTCTTCTTTAAATCATGTATATATTTTTCTTCATAACCCGCCATTTTTATGAGATGCCTCCCCTCTCAAGAGACGAAAACCGAGGAGCAATCAACCTCGAATACTTTCCGTATGTAAATACTTTTTGAAATAAATTTCCTTATTTTTTTATGAGCTGGATTCTATTTCTCATCTTTTTCGTTGTATCTATGTTTTCTTGATAATGTATACAGGTCTTTATATATCGTTGGACGTGTATCTCTTATCACTGGACGATTTGCTCTTGAATTTTCAATTTGGCTAAGATCTATCTCACAGGTAGAAATATTTTCTTTGTAGTATGGTGCTTTACATAAAAGATTTGCTAAAGGATCATATGCTTGTGATCCGCCCCAAAAAGATAGATTGTCTTGTAGGCCCACTAGGTTTACATACACCATGAACACTGTGTTTTCTATTGCCCTAGCGGGTATCAGTGTTTCAAAATATTTTTGGGATACATTGGGAGATGCCGATATACAAACTATTATATCTGCGCCTTGTAAGGTTAAGGCTTTGGTTATCTCCGGGAAAAAAATATCATAACATATGATTAAACCGATTTTTCCAAATTTTGTGTCAAAAACCTCTATTTTTTCCCCTTCATCATAGAATATTTTCTCTTCGAACGGTCCAAAAGTGGGTAGAAACCATTTGTCATAAGAGTCTACTTTTCCATTAGGATGTATTAAGACAGCTGAGTTTCTTACTAACCCTTTTACCTCTTTATTTTTTGTAGGCATACCGAAGATTATGTAAGCGTCCTTTTCTTTAGCGATTTTTTTCATCTTTTTTATCGATGGACCATCTATAGGCTCTGCAAGGTCTCTAAGTTCGTCTTTGCAGGGATACCCCGTGAGTGTTGTTTCTCCGAATACATACAGATCTGCTTCTTCTTTTTCTATGTACTTCTGCATTTTTTTAAGGTTTGCTTCTTTATCTGTTAAATGTGGTCTCATCGATATTATCGCTGTTTTCATATTTTTTCTCGATTTTGGTGTATTATGTTCTCTGTTATAACATTTGTTGAAAATTTTTTGAAGAAAAGAGAAAAGGTGTAAAGAGGCACCTCTCATTTTTCAAAAAAGATGAGAGATGGGAATGGGATGCTTCCTTATCTTTTTTTTTTGAGGCACCTCTTTATTTCTTTTTCGTTACACTTATTTTTGGGATGGGATGTGAGTGATGGGTGTTTTTTTATTCTGAACTTTTCTTTGCAATGCAAAAGGGCATTGCAAGACCATAATATATTTTCCAGTATTTAAAAGTTTTGCTCTTTGCATTGCATATTGGCTATACAAAAGAGAAATGCATAAATAACCCGCAGAACATTATCAAAAAATACACCATGGTCAGTTACCAAAAAGAGATAGAACAAATCAAAAAAATACTAAAAGAAAACCCCAAAGGAATGACGGTTTCTGACATAGCTAGAAAAATAAAAATCAACCGTAACTCAGTAGCCAAATATCTAGACATAATGAGAATATCAGGATTAGTAGACATGATAACCTTTGGACCAGCAAAAGTCTACTTCCCTAGTAGCAGAGTCCCCATATCAAATATGCTGAACCATGTATCTGACTATGTTATAGTATTTGACCAAGATCTAAAAATCAATATGATTAACGATTCTTTTTTAGATTTTCTCAACAAAGAAAGAGAAGAAATGATAGGTCAAAACCTTGATGACAACGTATTAAAAATATTTAAAGAAAACATAGATTTATCAATTTCTATCAACGAAGCTTTAGAAGGAAAAGGCTTCAAAAAAGAAATCGATTTCCAGAAAGATGGAGTTAACCTATATTTTAGAATCAAAATTTTACCTACAACCTTTGAAGACGGTGGACAAGGAGTAGCCCTTATAATAAAAAATATCACCAAGAGAAAAAAAATGGAAAAAGAATTAAAACAAAACCAGAAAATCTACGAAAGATAATTTAAAAAATATTTTTTAGAAAATTAGGAGTAAAGAAACACCAAAAGTACATAGTGTTACTAACGTTATAAGAGCATTTGTCTTCAAATCAAAAACTCGAATCCATTCGAGTATGCTCATAATTATAAACGATAGAATCAGCATTACTATCAAAGCGAGAGCTATAATCCCCAGCGAGATAAGGATATCCGAAGATTGTCTGATACTTTCAAATAAACCCCAGACGATAGCGAAGAATGCTAAGGCGCCAGTAGTTATCTGAGCTTTAGTAATTTGTTTCATATCAATTTGTCAGTATTTTTCGGTTTATAAAACTTTTTAAATCACCAAGAATTAGAAGGTACTTAAAAAAAAGAGGTCAAACTGTTGTGACATCAAAAAATAGTAAACTAAACTATTCAGATATATCCCTCTATCTACATCCTGATGTATACGAGCCATCTGAAGACACTTTTCAGATGTTAGAGGCCATAGAGGTTGATTCAGAAGAAAAAATTTTGGAGATTGGAACTGGTTGTGGCATAATAGCTCTTGACTGCGCAAAGAGAGGCGCAGAGGTGGTATGCAGCGATATTAACCCTTTTGCTGTTCAGCTAGCTGAATATAACTACCAAAATAATCAATCTCTCATAACGGGCAAAGTGAATGTAAGATATGGTGATCTTTTTAATGTAGTTGATTCAAAAGAAAAATTTGATGTAATAATTTTTAATCCACCTTATCTTCCTGCTTCTAAAGAGAATCACATTGATGATTCAGGATGGTTTAATATAGCTGTAGATGGAGGAGTAGATGGTCTTTTTTTAACCATACGTTTTCTAAAATCAGTTAAAAAATATTTAAATGAAAACGGACGAGCTTATTTTGTTTTTAGTTCTCTATCCAATCAAGATAGACTGAATTACCTTTTAAATGAAGAGGGTTTTAAAAGCAGGATTGTTAATAGCTATTGCTATGACGGTGAAAGATTGGAGATTTATAGCTTATATAATTAAATTGGATTTTAGGTTATCTTCCCTTCAGCAGTTGCCATATAAATGATTTTTACTTATCAACAGTTCCTTTTATATAACATTTTTAATAAATTACACATTTTTATTGTTTACAATGTTCTGTAAGAGAAATAAAAACAAATTTAATAACATTACAGAAAAATATAAATTCAATCATTATATTATATATAAAATAGAGAGGGGAAGTTAAAACATGAATGAAACCCATGAAAAACCCAAAGGGATATGGGTTTTTATAAGTGCAGTAATACTTCTAGATATTATATACCTCTATGTATTCTTCCAACAAAACCCTCTTGAAACACTAAAACAAATAGATTATACCTCGATAGCAAATTGGATAAATCTAACTCTAATCATTCTCTCCATACCAATAATATCTTATGGTTTTATAAAAGCAAAAAACTGGGCTAGAAACTATGCCAAAATATTCCTCATCTGGTCTATAATATGGAATATATATCTTATAACAACTAATAAACAGATACTAATACATTACCTGTTTTTCACAATCTGGCTAATATTACTAGTATATCTGTTGATGTCGCCTGTTAGAAAATATTTCATAGGATATGAAACCGTTTTATTCGGAGAAGAACCATATAAAATAGGAGATTACACACTTTATAAAAGGGAAATAAAACAAAAAAATGGAAAATCCCGTACTTTTTACTATTTCAGCAAAAACGACGCAGAAAAAGGAGAGCCATGTAGTAAACCTGAAGGATACAAAGTCGAAATAAACCCCAAGACAGGTGTACCCTATCTCAAAAAATCTCCTTAAATCTTCATCTCCTCATCAAAAATATGTTCAGCTATAAAGGATTTGACTTCTTCTAACCCCGAATCCAAATATATTGCCCCTATCATCGCTTCTAAACAATTAGCGAGATTAGTATCATTTTCATTTCCACATTGTTTTTTTTCACCTTTCCCCAAACGAAGATAACTCCCTAAACCTATTTCTCCAGCTTTCTCAGCCAGAAAAACATTGTTAACAAGATTTGCGCGTCTACGAGTAAGTTCCCCTTCCGAAAAATAACGATTAGTTTTATACAACATTTCAGCTACCACAAGATCCAGACTACTATCCCCTAAAAACTCTAATCGTTCATTAAACTCCAAGGGTTTCCTCGCCTCATAGGCATAGGTTTTATGTGTCAAAGCAGTTACCAGCAACTTTCGATTGTTAAAACTATATCCAATTTTTTTCTCCAGTTCATCAAGTTTCTCATCATCCATAACAAAACAAGAAAAATGTAATACAGCTTTTTGTTTTTAACACCTACTACTCCTTTTTTAATTAAACCTTAAAACAAACTTTTTTAGAGACAACAATACTCCAGTAATCTTTTAGCTACCATTTCATCATCAAGTACTTCAAAAACTTGTTTATCACTATATATAGGCCGACTTCTAACTACTCTCCGAGCTCTTTTTCCACCTATCCTAGGGATTGCCTTAATGGTTTTCATATCAGCTTTATTCAAATCCAACGGATAAGGCACACCAGTGATGGAACGGTAACCATGATCCACAATTTTTACATCTATAAACTCATGTAAATGATACATGCCCGGTATACCAACAAGCAAAGGATAACTACCTAACTGTCTCCCAAAAGTAGTCTTCCCTCTATGTTTCTCCAGATAAACATCTTTTAACACTACGCCGCCGGGTGTCAACTTTTTCAACAAAGGTTTTTCAATATTTTTTTGAACACGTCTTTTGAACTTTTTGAAATACTTTTTATTTTTATTTATGATTTTTGTTCCAACTTCAAACATTTTTGTGCCAGGTATAGGAACAACCTGTCTAATGTTTATCCGTCTAATCAACAAATCATTCTTCAAAATTTTTTCTAAGAAACTATAGTCCTGACGATAAGTATCCTTTGTTTCCCCTTTTAAACCAAAAACAAAGTTTATCCCTGGTAACAACTCTGGTAAACCATTATCACCACGTTTTCCTCCCGCTTCGTTTAAAATTTTGATCGCTTCAAATATTTGCTTCGCGTTTCCTTTCAAATTGTTTTCCTCTACAACTTTTGGATCAACGCTTTCTACTCCAAAAGCAGCTACATCCCCTGATGTATGGTATTTAACTATAGTTTCAGCGATTGTCTTAGACTCCTTTGGATAATTTGCTATAACACCAGGGTTTGCATTATCAATATGAAGCGTTTTGACATCCGGTGCCACTCTTCTAATGTTTTTGAAAAGTTTTTCTATAACTGCCGGTTGAGGCTTAGGATATTCCTCTTTCCCAACTTTTTCTGCATGATACGAAAAAATACATGGCTGATTCCCTATACGAAAATGTCTAGCTCCTTGCTCGTATAGATTTTTTACTTCCGCGACAACGTCTTCAACTGGTCTAAAATCTGGTAATCCTTTAGATGGTTCACTACAAAAACTACATCCGCCATATATAGCACGAGGGCATCCCCGATATGTTTCAATCTCCGCTATAAGATATCTTGGAAAAAAAGGATGCTGATTTGTTATCTTTGAACCTTTAACTGCGAATTTTTTTATGCTCTCGGCGTTTTCTCTTTTCCGAGTTAAATCAACACAACTTGTTTCTAAATTGTTTTCTAAAAGATTGTTAATAACTATCTCGGGGTCACCAGGAATAGAAATATCAAAATATTCTTCAATTCGCCGTGTCTTTTTTCCTCCTCCAACGCCATACCCATATTTAGCTGCTGGTCCTGTAAGAACAGTTAGAGGATGACATATTTTTTTCATAATTTTTTTTGTTTCATTTGGCCCCAAAGGAAAACCTGAGAGATATCTGCCAGGTACAGACATACCGGTTACAATGATTACCATATCTGAGTATTGCACGTCTTTCAACAAAGCCGGCTTCTCTCTAATCTGATCTATCGTAAGATATAGAATCCTGTTTTTAGGGTTATGCTGCCATATACCTCCTGCTATATATCTAGGATATGGGCTGATGTATGGTGGTACACCAAGACAGGTTGGTTCATCAACATAACCATCAATTATCGCTATTTTATACATAACCCTTCTAACTTTTTTTGGGATGTTAGGAAAGATATTTAAAATGTTTCAATATATATGGAAAGCAAGGGTTTATTGTTATGGTTAATGAGGATGTAAATTTTAAAGAGGAGTGGAACAAGATGAATGATTCAACTACTTTTAGCGAAACAGAGATTCCTAAAAAAAGAGTATCTATTGGTGTAGATCGTCTCGATGATTTAATCGACGGCGGCCTTCCGGAACACACTATAACACTTGTATCTGGTACACCAGGATCAGGTAAAACCATAATGTGTTTTCATTACATAGATGAAGGCGTTAAAAACGGAGAGAAATGTTTATATCTCTCAACAGATGAACGAATAAAAAACATTATGCGTCAGGCAGAAGAACTAGGTTTTGACTTTCAAACCGCTGTAAAAAATGATAACCTAAAATTTATGTATATAGATTTAGACAAAGAAAACATCCATAGAGAGATGGAAAAAGAAATCAAAACTGGTAACTACAGTCGCGTGGTTCTAGATTCTTTGACTCCTGTCTCTGAGATGCCGGTATGGGTTAAGGGTGTACACGAAATTATTCCATCTGAAAATCAGCCGACTGATAACCAAAAATATCCTGCGGGTTCGACAGCAGCTACCCGTATGCATATCCGCCGTATTATAAATATTCTCAGTAAAGACGACTGCACCTCATTGGTTACATCTGAAATACCTGAAGGTAGTCGTAGTCTTAGTCGTGACAGCATAAGTGAATTCCTAGTAGACGGCATCCTTAAAATGGATCTTGATACAGCGATGGATCGACGTAAACTCACTATCCGTAAAATGAGAGCTACCCATCATACTCTTAAACCTCAAGATATTACAATCACTGAAGGCGGAATAAAATTCCTATAAAACTCAGGGATTAAATATTATTTTTTTCTTTTTTTTTGATTATTTTTCTCTTTATCAATTTTCAAAATCCTTAAATATACAAACCTTTATATACATATAATAGAAATATTTATATTGTATGTTTGTATATAAATATAATAAAGAAGATATTGGAGGCTTAAAAAGCATATGAATAAATCTGTTTTTATATCTAACAAGGGCCTAATTGCCGTAGGTATAGCGTTAATAATGACTCTAGGTGTTTTCATCCCTGTCACCCAAGCTGGGAGAGCTGCAACCGAATCAAATAATGTTTCTGGTTTTGAAAAAGGACCATCATATACAAAGGTAGCTCCTTTAAAAAAAGCTACCCTCGTTAATTATGACGGAGAGAGCTATATAGACGACTACGCATATATGGCTAGTGTACCAACTACCGTTTTCAAACAAGGAAATAGTTTAGTTTCTAATCCGTTGTTATTCTACAAAGATGAGTACCCTGTTGAAGAAGATGCAGATAGATCCCTTAACGCTAGACAGGGATTGGATTACTTTATGGAAGACTGGATGAGTTATTGTAACGGGCAAATGGACCAAAAAACTTTGATAAACGTTGCAGAAGAAAAAACCAGTCAATGGAAATCTAAAAACACAGTAACTATAGATGGTGACGATCCATATAAAATGGCCTCAGAAATTGCTCTACAGGACTGGTCTTATAACAACGAGGCTGTTGTATCTGTTATAAAACCTGAATATTTAAGACCGGCGAAGAAGTCGAGTTTTGTAACTGAAGGAACGTTAAAATCATCTGAAATTGAACATAGGGATTTCAAAATAGAAAAACCTAATATTGGTCTCGGTGCAACATGGAAATCTTTTGAGATAAATAATCATGATCATAAGTATATTATTTCTAGGGTTTCTTGGGAGGAAAAAGTAGATTATGATTTGCAGCTTTATGATGGTCAACTAGGTATGGTTCAGGCGGCCGCTGGCGCATATAGTGATCCTTATCCATATTATGAGATAGCAGCTTCATATATTCATAATTATGGTGACTGGGAGATTAGTGTTAGCGCAATCCAGAAGAAAGGTGCGGATGAAGATGTTGGTAAAATGGAAGAAATGTATTATCAGGACTCTACAAAAGAAACCGGAATTTTCTCAGGTAAGAACAAAATTGATGCCCGGATAGCATTATTGCCTGGAACCAATGTTAAGCTTGAAGAAGCTCCTTTTGGATGTAGAGATGTTGAAATCACTCTAGATTGGGAAGGAGATACAGATCTTGGATTTACATTACTTGGACCCCAGGGTACAGAAATTGGATCTTCTGTTTCAATTGAAGGCGCTGCAGCTAAATGTCTAGGTATATCGGATGAGGAAAACACTGGTGGAGAGAAAAGCGAGGTAACTTTAAATTTTGATAGACTTGGAGAATGTAGAGAAGATGAAAGTTATTCTTTATGTGTTTTTTCTTTAGAGGATGTAGATCGCCCTATAGATTTCACGGTTGAATATAGTTGGAGTCAAAATTTTTCAAGAGATGAAGTAAACGGTCTTTCATCTGCAAGTAACGGAGCAGTGTTAGCCAGTCAGACAAATTCTCCTTTGTTATATACGTCTACTAAAAAGCTTCCTGAGTCAACAAAAAATGCTCTTTACAAGCTTGGAGTCGAAAAAATACATCTAGTTGATCTAGGTGGAGAGCTTTCTGATGAAGTAAAAGATGAGCTTAACTCTATCGCTGAGGTAAAATCAGAATTTTCAGATCCAAAAGAGATATATGACTCAATAGAAAAAATCAGCGGTCAGAAAGATGTTATCTTTACAACTATTGATCCGTGGAGTTACTGGTATGTTTTTGAGAGAAAAGAAGCTGATGAGCATCCTCAAGGTTTTCATGTTGGCCCTGCAACATATATAGCTGCTCATCATGGAAGCCCAGTAGTGTATATTGAAAACCATCCACGTCTCTCTCAGGCTAGTGTTTGGTCTACCGACTGGTGGAAGAAACATGCTGTGAAAAGAACTGTTGAACCATCTTCAGGTAGCATGGTTTACACAAGTAGAATAGTATATGACTTTCTTGAAGACTATGGATTCGGTGATGTAGACGAAGATATGCCTTGGGCAGATCAAGAAAAAATTATAACTGTAGCAGGTCAGTTTGATATCGGTACACCATGGGATCGTTGCTTTACCGGAGCTGCTTTACCCGGCCGGTTCTGGGGTCATCCAGTTGATTCAGCCTATGCGATTTGTAGGAATATGTTTTATCCTGCGTTGGTTTTTGAAAATCCTGCTTTAAAAGAAGATAATAAATATATAAATGGTAGTAAAAGCGAGGTTCAAAGAGGAATTTTGAAGGGTTTACTCGCTAGGTTTAAAGAACCAAAGGGGATAAATCTTGTTACAACGCGTCCTTCTCAGGAGGAAACATTTACAAATCCTACCTTGCACAGCTACTGTACTTATGCTTATAGATATAATATGGAGGCTGCTGAGCATTTCAACTGTAAATATACGCGTGCTGATGGAATAATTCCTGGTGTTACGGCTTCTGATGACCGGATTGATGAAGGAGTTGTTCCAGGTAAATCTGCAGCTTATTATCCTGATATGAGCGAGTCAGAAGTGGTACCTTTTTATGCTAGGAAAGCTGGATATGACAATGTTTTTTCAACTAATTTTGAGAAAGTAACTGAAAACTTGAATAGAGGCGTTTTGATTTGGTTTGTAAACTCTCATGGTATGTTTGATAAGGGTGGAAGAATTTCATTTTGGGATCCTGGCAACCCGTATACTCCTGAGGAAAACCCGTGGCGGGTTTATGACCGGATTCTTTTAAACCCCGGTAATATAAGAGAATTCATCCGATGGGTGCCTTATCTGTTACATGAAGTAGATATGAGTGGTTGGAAACCACCAGAATCATTTCTAGATGGTTTTATAAAATGGCATCTGTTGAGCGAGGTTGGTAGCACTGCAAACCCTGATGTCGGTCATATAAACTATCAGCTAATATACATCAATAAACTAAGAAATAAGTTGGGTATTCCTTTTGATCCTTGGGGTGCTACTGGTTTTATGATATACCGGGATAGATTGAAACAACCGTTGAAAACAATGGAACAAGGTCTGCCTTTCGTGAATTTCCGTGATGGAGATGGCAAAGTAACGATTTCACCAATGAGTGGACATAACACAATGAAATGGTATAACTCAATAGCTTTTGATGATAAGGTTGGCAACCTTCATTCTTGTGGAATAGATTCAATTTCATGTCTTCCAGCAAATACATATCTTCATCTGACGTGGATGAGACATGGAACCACGTATCAGGTTATTGATCCATGGACTACTACTGATTGGGCAGGTATATGGCAGCAGCAGATGATAAAACGTTTTGCTCTTGGTGACACTGTTGGTGAAGCATATGAAAAAGGTATGAGAGCTGTTGGCCCAGAGTATTCTGCTGATCAATGGTGGTGGGATGTCTGGGAAAACGTGGTATATTTTGGCGATCCTGATCTACGTGTCTATGTTCCAAGTACAGAGTATAGCGATGCAAACAACTGGGAGAAAAAGGATACACGTCCACTCCGTTATGACTCTGAAATGAATTTCGATGGTCATATGCCTTTTGGAGCAGATAGCTATCCACATGAACGTGAGCCGCAGCCGATAGAGCCTCTATGGATTGTTATCTCAATAGTGGCTTTGATTGCAGTTATAGCGGCTGCTGTAGTGGTTATAAAAAGAAAAAAATAATTTTTTCTTTTTTTCTTTAAATAAAGAGTGATGTGCGATATCTCTGTATCTTAAACAATATATCAATTAGTTTTATATGTAAACATTTATATACTTATTATGCAATAAGTATTTATTGACAATAGTCAATAAAAATATTTGATTTGGAGGTAAAAAAATATGTTTAGTGATTTCAAAAACAAAAAACAAATTTTGGCTTTACTTATAGCTGTTTTGATGACCGTCGGCGTTCTTATACCGTTGACTCAGGCAGAAAAAAATTTTGGTGAAAATGGATTTGATAAAGGTCCTTCATCCCTACCTGTTGTCCCTGTTAAAAAGGCAACCTTGGTGAATTATGATGAAAACAGTTATTTGGATGATTACGCCTACATGGCAAGTGTTCCTTCTGCTGTGTTTAAAAATGAAAACAAATTGTATTCTCATCCATTGTTGTATTATAAAGATAGCTACCAGGCTAAGGAGAATAAAGATAGATCCCTTAACGCTAGACAGGGATTAGATTACTTTATGGAAGACTGGATGGGGTATTGTAACGGCCAAATGGATCAGATGACGACTGTTAATGTACCTAAAAACAAGGTTGATCAATGGAATGCTAAAGAACATAATGTCATAGAGGGCGACAATCCATATGATATTGCTTCTGATCTTGCTTTACAGGATTTTTCTTACAGCGATGAAGCAGTAATATCGGTTATTGATGACTATAAAACAAAATCTGATACAACAGAAGGAAAAATCCAAGGTCAATTTACATTGGATAAAGAAGTACAAAAAAAACATTTTAGTGTAACTCAGACAAATAAGTTAAATCCACAGTTTGAGAGTTTTACTGTACCAGAAGGATATAAGTATATACAGGCGAGAGTTTGGTATTCCTGTGTGTATTTCCAACTTTCACTGCAGCGTCTAGGTCTTGAAAACCTGATAAATATATCAATCCCTTCAGGAGATAAAGATTTACAGCTTTATTGCGACTATAATGATGAATGGATGCAGGTTGCTGCTGTTGACGCTTGGAATGCTAAAAGCGGTATGGATAAAGATTACGCCAGAACCTATGTCTATAAACCTGGTAGATGGAGAATAGGTATTACAGATGTACCTACAAAAGGTTTCGCAGGTAAATATGGTACATGGTCAGATATCATTTCAAATCTTGTAAAAGATGTAGAATATCAAGTTGACATTGAAATGTATCCCGGGGCAGAAATACCGTTGGAAGTCAGCCCTCCTTTTTGCTGTCATAACGCCAAATTTACTCTAGAATGTGATCACCCAAATGAAGATTTCAAATTTATGTTAATAGGTCCCAACGGCGAAAAAATACTTGAAGACGATGGAGGAGTAATAAAACTCGGTAAACTCGGTGAATGTCTTGAAGATGAAAACTATAAATTTGTAGTTTATACTCCAAATGATGTATCTGGTACATTCAACTATGAAATAACATACAGTTGGGAGCAGAATAAAACCAGAAAAGAAGGAGATTCTTTAACTAGCGCTACAGAGGGAGCAGTTCTTGCTAGTCAACTAAATTCACCTTTGTTGTATACTTCAACAAAAAAGCTTCCTGAGTCAACAAAAAACACTCTTTACAAGCTTGGAGTCAAAAAAATACATCTAGTTGATCTAGGTGATCATCTATCAAATGATGTTAGAAACGAGATAAACGATATTGCTGATGTTAAAAACAACTACGTGGATTATTCAGATATATATAGTGATATTGATAAATTGACAGATAGCAATGACATTGTTTTTTCCACTCTTGATCCATGGACAAGCTGGCAAGTAGCTGAGATGAAACCTGGTAAAGAGTTTAAAGGAGCATTACATCTTGGTCCAGCAGCCTATACAGCTGCTCACCATGGAAGCCCAGTGTTCATCACAGACAATCATCCTTCTCTGTCTTCAGCTGCAGTTTGGCATACAGAGTTTTGGAATAGACATGCAAAGGGTTACGCTAGTCCTAAAGTATCTGAGATGTATCTCACTGGTAAAAGAGTTTACGAGTTTATAGATGAACAGGGTTTCGATGAGAAAGGACAAAAAGAATCAATTATAACTGTAGCCGGTCAGTTTGATATAGGTGCATCATGGGATCGAATGTTTGTTGGAAAAGCTATCCCTGGGAGATTTACTTTTTCCCCTATGGACTGTAGTTATTGGATTTCACGTGATTTGTTTTATCCAGCGTTGGTTTTTGAAAACCCAGCTACCCGGCAAAATGGAGTAGATCTTATTAACGGTAGTAAAAGTGAACGGGGTCCCTTGGGTAGACTTAAAATAGTTAGACCTTCAGGGGAGGAGAGTTTTAAGTATCCTGTGTTGAATTCTTTTATGCCTGTTTACCTTCATCGTTTTAACAGTAGAGCCAGTAAATATTGGGGTTTTACCTATCAAGCAGCGAGCGGTGTGACACCTGCTGTAGAAAACACTTTCCATCCTATCGATGACAAAGTTGGTTTAACATGGGATGGTGAAGCAGGTAGCTTCTGGCCGGATTTGAGTGAAACTGAATGTGTTCCATATTATATGCGTAAATGTGGTTATAGCAATGCTTTTTCTACTAGTTTCGAACCTACAATGGAAAACTTGAATTCAGGAGCTCTTATATGGACTGTTGGCACACATGGTAACAGTCCTAATGGTGGTGAATTTAAGTTTCATGACCCTGATTCAATTTTCCATAGAAAAGAATCCAATCCTTGGCGTGGATATGAGTGGTATTTGGGTTCAACTGAAGAACCCGATACGATGACAACAGAGATACATGGGATAATACCTATGCTTTTAGGAAATCCAAACTGGGATTTTCTTATAAGAACTGCTTTGGATTTTGCACCAGCTAAAAAACCTGTTATGGACTTTATCGCAAAAATTGCAAATCTTCCTTTGATAAGGCTTGTATCACCCGACTGGTTGAAAGACACCCAGGATTACTATGATGGAATCGTTGGTTCATCGTTTCTAAGTACTTTAGGAACAGTTGCACACAATGGTGTAGATATCGATGATTCTCTTGGAAATATTCACTCCTGTGGTTTAATTACAGCTGCATGTCTCCCCGCATACAAATATCTACATTTGACCATGGTTAGACATGGTTCCAACTTTCAGATAATTGACCCTTGGGCAACCTCTTGGTATAGTAGTTTCTGGGAGGCGACCATACCCCGAGATATAGCTCTTGGAGATACTGTCGGTGAAGCATATGCGAAAGGAATGGGTCATGTTGGCATACTTTATATTTCAGAGCCGCCACAGTGGTGGTGGGATAAATCAGAAAACGTCTGCTACTTTGGTGACCCCGATTTAAGAGTTCTTGCGCCTAATACTGAATATAGCGATGCTAACTACTGGAGTAGAGATGATGTTCAACCTATGAGTTATGACAAAGAAACAAATCTAGCGGGTCATATGCCATTTGGAGCAAACAGCTATCCACATGAA
>JAZKSG010000027.1:0-16948 GCA_036626215.1 Thermoplasmatota archaeon | reverse complement strand
TTTTTTTTCTCATCCTTTCACCTCCTCTCCTCACCATTTCCACCAAACCCCCGATCTCAACAGTAAACACACAAAACAATTTTTTTTTGAGATAATATAAAAAACCAACCTCCAAATTTTTTGATACAAAGAATTTAAAACAATTGTAGACATACAGATCTTCGGATGCATAAAAACATAGATCAACTCTACGATTTAATAAAAGACCTAAAGACACATCAAGAATTCAAACAGTTAATAAAGGAAACTAGGGAGAAATACGACGACCTTCTTGATGAAGAAACCGCTGCTTTGATGATAGTAGATAAACTCGGTAGAAACAAACAAAACATAGTCAAAATAAATCAGATTAAACCCGGTGAAGAACACACCGTATATGGCACTATAAAACAGATCGGGGAGAAAAGAAATTTTAAAAGAAAAAACGGAGGAAACGGAAGAGTAGTAAACATAGACATCGAAGATGAAACCGGTAGCTGCAAACTCGTCTTATGGAATAGAGACGTAGAACTCATAAAAAAGAAAAAACTCAGACCTGGAACTAAAATAAAACTAATAAATGGATATGTAAAAGATGGATACAACGGACTTGAGATAAACCTAGGTCGATGGAGTATGCTACAAGTCGTGGAGAACAATCAACAAAAACAACCACCTAAAAAAGAAAAAACTATAACTGGAACCATAAGTAAAATAGAGCCGACTAATACTTTTTTCAAACAAAACGGGGAAATAGGGTTTGTAACCAATATGCAAATAAAAAACAAAAAAGGAAAACAAAAAATTTCTTTATGGGATGAAAAAGTAAAAGAGATACAGAAATATAGTGAAGGTGACACTATAAAAATTGAAAACTATGACACCCGAAAAAAACAAAGCCAAAAAGAGTTACATCTTAACAGCAAAGCAAAAATAAAAAAACTCTAAAAAAAAAGACTTGTTTTTTTAACAGCCACCCTGAACATATTTTTTATCTTCTTCCAACGCATACTCCGCCTTTTGAAGTTCACGACCAAGATACATATAATGCTCAGGATACAAACCAGGAATATTAGAGGCAATGGTATCACAGAGAGCATCAGCTTTCCGTCCAACAAAAACTTTTTGTAAACATCCAGAGACAACTCTATCTTCTTTAACTACGTTAGAAAAATGTTCTACACGAATAATTTTTTCATCATGATCTATCTCTATAACAAAAAAACCTTTAGGGTCAAGTTTCACGTTTTTTTCAGATTTTTTCTCAGCTTCAATCAAAGGTACATCTTTTTTAGAATTGTTCATTAATTATTTCACCTACTTTTGAAAGATTTTTAAGTTTCTGAAAAGCAACATCAACAGGCAACATTTTCAAACCACAATCAGGAGCAATCTGAGATAAACTGCTTCCAAATATGTCTAATCCTTTTAACACATGATCTTTGATTTCATCTACAGATTCAACTTTCGCATCATCAGATCTAACACATCCAAGACAAATTTTCTGAGAAAAACTATACTCTTTGAAACATTCAAATAAACTGGGTTGATTTTTGAATTCATGCGATAAAACATCGACAGGGATCTCTATAATCTGAGGAATCATACTTCCAACGTTTCCACAGACATGTAACCTTGAAATACAATCTGTATTTTTTAACACAGCTTCTATCAAATCTACAGCATAACCCGGAATAATATTAGAAAAAAATGGTTCATCAACACTTACCATATCTACATGTGGCTCCAAAGCTTTTACCTCTTTGTTTAAAGCACTTGCGAAATCAAAAGCCAACTCTTTATCGTCGTTGTAAAAAAAATCTGTTACTGACTGAGAAAGAGTAAAAGGACCAGTGACAACACCGATGAGGTTTTTATCAGAGGGAATATAATCTTTCACCATTTTTTGATCTCTAACTGTTATAGACTCATCAAAAACAATTTTATCTACAACTTCAGGTCTATCCCTAATTCTGCAGCCTTTCAAACCCCTGATATATATGTTGACAAATGAATCACGTGTTTGACCATCTGAAACAAAATCCACACCTGCCCTCAACATATCCCCAACAGCTTTCTTTATATATCCATCCCAAGAAAACCTAACTTGATTATAATAATAGTTCATCAATTCTTGATTATTTATTTCAACTGGATAAGAACCAATAACCGAAGTAGCAACATTTCCCTCGTTTTTCATCTTCTATAACAACTTCCTCCTAGGATGAAAACCAGCTGGTTCAACTCCAAAATAGTTCTCCGTATACTCTGAAACTAGAATATCCTCCCAAGACACAACTGAAAAAACTCGTTCTGAATTTTCAATTGAACCAAAAATAGCGTAGTCTCCTCCAAACAAAGAAATATTTATATTCGACGCAGCATCAACACAGGAAAAAGACGATTCAAAATTTTTTCTAAGCCAACCTGATTTCTCAACTACGTTATGGATGGCGCAGCCGACAGGTAAACCATACTCTTCTTTCAACACAGGTATAGCACTCACCGCAGCTCCACTATAATCACCAGGAGCAAGAGCAGCAGCATCAAGAATAATTTTATCTATACCTACATCGCTAGCGATATCTAAAAGCCCTTTCTCCTTAAGATGAGCACTATTCTCCAAAATCTCTATTTTACCATCTGGCGACTTATCTTTAGGGTTAAAAGCCACAACAATAGCTGCCTCAGGGGTAAACTCTTTTAGAGCATCTACCTCTTCATCAGTAACTCCAATATGGATAGAATTATAAATTGTACGGGGAAGCAAATCTCTTTTATCCAGTTCTTCTAAAACTTTTACTTTAACCTCTGGATCAGTCATATCAACAGCAAAAGCCTGATCCTCTGGTAAACATCGATCTATGAAACCAACAATCTTTTCAACATAATTTTCTTCTTTTATAAAAAAATCAGGAACGGCAGGGTTACCTGTTTTTTTACTCAACTGAAACATGTTATACAAATGTTTTTCAGCGGATTGAAAATCCAGTCCATTTTTGAAGAATAAGCCACCGAAAAGAACTGTAGGATAACAACCTGGTTGACCACCAATTTTGATGTTAAAGATATCCCAAACCTGTTGTTTTTTAGTAAACGAAAACATAATCTTTAACCATTCCTTCTTTTAATTTTGCCAGTATAATCTATTTTTATTTTTGAATGTAAAGCTCGTTTATCTTCACTATGCATATGTTTTTCAGAAGAAATCTTTACCGCTATATATGGTTCACCGAAAACCTCCGGTTTTTTCTCTACAAACTTGTTTATAGTTTCATCGATTTTGTCTTTATCATCAACTCCTATCAGATTAACCATTTCGATTTGTTTTTGAAATCTTTCCACGGCCTCTATATCAAGATTTTCAATGTATGGAATAACGCCATTGGCTTCAATAATTTTATTATCATTGTCTACACCGTTTTTGTGAACCGCAATAAGTGATTGCCCTGAGTTGTGTCCTCTTATCTCCTCTCCGCATACTACAAGATATCGTATATGTGGATTTGAAATTACATTTGCAATTATTTTTTCAATTCCAATATTTTCCGTTTTCAAAGACCCATATATCGCCACATTTTCTGGAGGAATATAATCTGTGTTTAGCAAGACTGCTGCCACACAGCTTTGGTTATCACAAACTGTAAATTCTCCAGGCCAAGGATAATACTTAGTCGACATATTAGTCTACCACACCTCTAATTTATGTAAATCACAAGGTTAATGATGCGATAATAAATAAAATACAATAAATAATACTTTAAATAAACCCTACCACAGTTTTATAAATAACTTCGGAATATCAGATATACAAGGGAGAATTTTATGGGTGAAAATAATTTTCAAAATGATGACATAAGTAAGCTTTCAGGTGTAGGACCTGCAACAGCCGATAAATTAATGGATGCAGGGTATAAAGACGTAATGTCAATAGCTGTTGCTTCCCCTGCAGAGTTGGCTGAAGCTGCCGATATCGGCGAATCTACTGCTTCAAAAATCATAAGAAATGCTAGAGACGAAGCAAAAATAGGTGGATTCGAAAAAGGAAGCGACATATTTGAAAAAAGAAAAAAAATTGGATACCTAACTACAGGCTCTAAAACTTTTGATGAGTTATTAGGCGGAGGATTTGAAACACAATCTATTGTAGAGCTTTTCGGAGAATATGGGTCATCAAAAACTCAGATAGCGCATCAACTATGTGTAACTGCTCAACTACCTAAAGATAAAGGCGGATTCAATGGCAAAGCAATTTTTATAGATACAGAAAACACTTTTCGTCCAGAGAGAATTGCACAGATGGCTGAAGCATACGATATGAATTCAGATAAAGTTCTTGAAAATATACAAGTGGCAAGAGCCTATAATTCCAACCATCAAATGTTGTTGATGGAAAAAGTAAAAGAGCTTACTAAAGAAATAGATGCTCATTTGTTAGTGGTTGATTCATTAACTGCTCATTTTCGAGCTGAATATGTGGGTAGAGGCGCTCTCGCTGAGAGACAACAAAAGTTGAATAAACATATGCATGACTTGCTAAGGTGGAGTGATCTAAGCAACGGCGTTGTATGTGCAACAAATCAGGTATCTGCCAAACCTGATACATTTTTTGGTGATCCCACACGTCCTATAGGTGGACATATTGTTGGCCATACCGCTACTTTTAGAATATATCTACGTAAAAGTAAAGGCCCAAAGAGAATAGCTCGGTTGATAGATTCACCACATCTACCAGAAGGAGAAGCTGTATTCACAGTAAACGACAAAGGTATAAGAGACTAATTAAGAGTAACAACAAGGAAAGACTTAAATGCAAGATTATTCATTCCTTAAGAAGGGAGGTAATAAAAGATATGGCATATACACATAATGGATGGACATTATACAAAAGAGATGTCCAATTGAAAGGTGGAAAAAACCAAACAATTTACTTTTTCAGTAAGAAAACACCAAAAAGTGGAACACCTTGTGACAAACCAAGTGGGTACACCGTTGGTGTAAATAAAAGAACGGGTCTCCCCTACCTCAAAAAGAATAGATAAACGATCTATCTAAAAAAAGTAGGAGAGATAACCTTTCTATCTTTTTTTTCTTTAAGGTGAAATGTAGGTTTTAAATACAAAACTTGTTTTTCTGCGTTTAACTGAATAACATGGCTGATAAACATAGAATAGGGTTTCTGGTTAACCCAATCGCTGGTATGGGTGGAAAAGTAGGGCTTAAAGGAACAGATGGAGTAATAGATGAAGCAAAAAAACGAGGGGCAGAACCAGTTGCACCAAAAAAAGCAAGAGAAATGCTTAAAAAATTTAAAAATAAACATCCAGACTCAGAGAAAAAAATCCAATGGTATACCTGCTCTGATGAAATGGGTGAAAACGAACTGAAAGATACAGGTATAGAAGATTTTGAAGTCGTCTACACTGAGAATGCAGACAAAACAACTGCTCAAGATACACAGGATGCCTGTAAAATATTTTTAGAAAAAAATGTTGATTTAATACTTTTCTGTGGTGGAGATGGAACAGCAAGAGATGTCTACAACGTAATAGGAGAAAAAACCCCTATATTAGGCATACCCTCTGGAGTAAAAATGCATTCAGGTGTTTTTGGAATAAAAGCCTCTGCAACCGCAAAAATACTTAATGATTATGTTGAAGGCGAGCTCGCCACTGGAGATGCAGAGATTATGGATCTTGACGAAAAGCGATACCGTGAAGGAGAATGGAAAATCAAACTTTTTGGTACAGCCAAAGGGATTGTAGAACCAACCTATGTCCAAGTAGGTAAAATGTCTTTTCAATCTGTACCAGACAAAGAAGTAAAAGACGAAATAGCGGATCATGCAATTGAAGAAATGGAGAAAGACAAAGAATATCTATATCTTTTTGGACCCGGAGGAACAGTTAACCATATCGCAAAAAAAATAGATGTAGACAACTCAATCTTAGGTGTCGACGCAGTTTATAAAAAAGAAATTGTAGAGAAAGATGTAAACGAAAAACAAATCCTCAAACTACTAGAAAAATATCCTAAAGCAAAAGTATTACTTAGCCCGATAGGGGCACAAGGATTCATATTAGGACGAGGAAACCTACAACTCAGCCCAGAAGTCATCAAAAAAATCGGGGTTGACAATATAATGATTGTATCTACACCTGCCAAATTAAAAGAAACACCCGTTTTAAGAGTAGACACCGGGGACAAAAAACTTGATGAAGAATTCATGGAAAAAGAATTTATGATGGTGGTTATAGGTTATAGGCTTAGTAGAGTAGTCCGAATACAAACCAATAATCTTTAATAAGAAACATTTGATTCACATGCCTGCCTAATAACATGGATTAACTATCCACAAAAAAGTTGACAGATTAATTTTTTCGGGAGGAAGAAAAAAGATATGAAAGCAACAGCAGAATATTTAAAAGAAGAATATAAAAAACTCGAAGAAAAAGGACACACTTGGACGATAAGAGATCTATACGGACCTTCAAACCCACATGTAAACGTAGATGGAAAAGAATGTATAATGGTGGCATCAAACAACTATCTCGACCTTGCTAACCATCCAAAGTTGAGAGAGGCTGCTATAGACGCTATTAAAAAATATGGTGCCGGAGCAGGATCCGACTGGTCTATAGCTGGAACCATGGACATCCATCAAGAACTATACGACAAAATAGCTGATTTCAAAAACACAGAATCAGCGGTTACATTCCAAACCGGGTTCGCTGTAAACGCAGGAGTTATACCCCAAATATCTGGTAAAGGAGACCTACTGGTTTCAGATGAATTAAACCATGGAAGCATAATCGATGGTGTACGACTTAGCAGAGCAGATAAAGCAATTTATTCACACTCTGACATGGGTGAACTAGAAAAAATCTTGAAAGATGCAGAAAAAAATGATGACGTACGCCGCATCTTCATTATCACAGATGGAGTCTTCAGCATGGATGGAGACGTAGCGAAGATGGACGAAATATACAAACTCGCTGAAGAATACGGAGCATTGATATATGTAGATGATGCACACGGTGAAGGAGTACTAGGAGACGGCTACGGAATAGGAAAAGAATTCGACCTGGAAGAAGAGATAGACTTCCAGATGGGTACATTCTCAAAAGCTTTCGGAAGCTTCGGAGGAATGTTCGCAGGAAGCGAATACTCTGTAAAATACGCTTACAATACCGCTCGAACATGGCTACTAAGCGCTGCATTTCCACCACATGTAGCCGCAGCAAATATAGCAGCATTAAACATAATAGAAGAAGAACCCGAACGAGTGAAAAAACTCTGGGATAACACCAAATATTTCAAAAAAGAAATACAAAATCTTGGTTTCGAAACAGGACCAACTGATACACCAATAATACCCGCGATGGTAGGAGACAGCAAAAAAGCACAAAAGCTAGCAAACAGACTATACGAAGAAGGCGTATTTGCACTAGCTATCGTATTCCCAATGGTTCCACGTGGAAAAGCAAGAATTAGAAATCAGATAAACGCCGGAATGACCCGTGAAGATCTAGACAAAGTACTGGATACCTATAAGAAACTAGGTAAAGAACTAGATATACTATAGACAAAAAGAGAGAAAAGAAATTAAAAAAACTTAATCTTCTTCGTCTTTCTTTTTTTTCCACTTTTTTTGTTTAAGAACTTTATTTACTATGGTTTCTTCGTCAGCTTCAACCATAGATTTATCTTTATCTGATTTATGTTTCTCCAAAGCTTTCTCTATGGCATCTTCATCTGCTTTTACTAATACTTCTTCGCCGTCCTTTTTGTCTTCCCCTTTTTTTCCCTCTGCTTTTTTTGGTTGTTCATCTGGTTTTGACGGTTGTGGCTCCGGCTGAGTCTTTTCAGATTCAGATGATTCATCAGCAGCTGGTTCATCAGCTACCTCAAACACAGTTTCCTCTTCCTCGGTTTCAAAATAATCCGTATCTGATTCAGATTCTGAATCTTTTTTATCATCGCTCTCTAAAGACGTCTTTACTTTTACTTTTGTTTCAGTTTCTTTATCAGGTTCAGGTTTTTCTTCTGATGGCTTATTTTCAGTTTGATCCTGAGTGGAAGAAGGTTCAGTTTGAGAAGTCTTCTTAGAACTACTGCTTTCAGTAGTAGATGCTTCAGTTTTTGATTTGGTAAAACTAGTTGATTGAGAGGATGGAGCAAAAATATCAAATGACTCATTCAAAAGTTCTTTTTCTTCAACAGAGGGAATCCAAACATATCCTTCGTCATCTTTGAATACATTAGAAGAATTGATGTTAAAATGAGCTAAAACCTGTAAGTTTCCAGAATTTTTCTCTTTATAAAGTTCTAATTTTAGGTTTATATTTTCATTTTTTTTCATTGGATATTATCTCTCCGTGCCACTCTCCAACGTTATATATCGGTAGGGGCTTAATAATTTTTCTTTAAAAAAAGATTTTGGAGAAGTGACAAGAAATCTACTATTTTGTCTTTCAACATATTTGTTAACTCTATATTTTTAGAGGAGGGTTGAAAAGATGCAGTTTCTTTGGAACTTACTATATTGTTCTGAGAGTTTTCTCTGTTTATTAAGTCTCCATCTTTGTTATTGTATATATTGCAATTCTGTATTTTGTTGTCTGAAGAGGAAAAGAAGTATATGCCATGTACCTCGTTGTTGTAGATTTCGCAGTTGTATATCAGGTTTTGATCGTTATTAGATGCTATAGCATTTATACCTGTATGTGTATTGTTGTATATTCTGCAGTTTTTGATTATATTTTCTTTTGAATATTGTAGTTCTATAGCGTCACAGTTGTCATAGAAAGTGCAGTTGTTTATAATATTTTGACTGCAGATATTGTTTTTTGATCCTAGAAGCGCGATTGCTTCATCTTTGCAGTTCCAGAATGTACAGTTTTCTATTCTGTTATTTGGAGTCCATGTTGCAACTCCTATCGGTGTATTGTATATGTTGCAGTTTTGTATCTCTATGTTGTTAGAGGATATTCTTACTGCGGATGTGTAATGGCCGGGAGCTCTATTTGTTATACCAAGGTTTTGTATTTTGATGTTTTGAGCTCCTAGCCTTATTGCGTATTTGTTTTTTTTAGAGATGGGATTTACAATGGTGTTAGTCTTATTTTCTCCGATGAGTGTGATTGTTTTATCTATTTTTATTGTCTCGTTGTAGTATCCATTTTTTACAGATATGATGTCATTCTTTTCAGCTGCATCTATTGCTTTTTGTATTTTGGTGTAATCTCCGTTTCCGGTTTGATCTACAGTTATTGTTTGTTTGCTGTTGAGCTCCATTTTGTTTTCTATTTCTGTATGTTTAGAAGCTCCGTGGGAGGATATCATGGTCTCTGCTGATAAAAAGAAGATTGTAAAAATAATAGCTGTTACGACTTTTCCTTTCATCCTTCCATACCACGTTAATATTTATCACGATACACTATAACGTGGTATTTTCTGGAGTTGATTATATTTAAAACTTATTTGAAAGAATAACAAAACGTAAAAACAACAAACAAAGCTAAGAAATCACAGAGCCACCCAACTCACTACACCTATGCTCAATCTTACCCTTAACATCTGGACCACATTCCAAAACAACAGTTATACCCCCCTTATAATCAATGTCCACAACATGAGCTCTATCATAAATCCATGAAACAAAAGATTGAACCTCCTCATTAAAAGGTAACCTAACCTTCAACTTAGATAAAGCAGGTAAAGAATCATAAATCAAATCCAACAAAGCATCAATATTCTCCTTCTCCAAAGCAGAAACAGGAATCATTTCATGTTCATTTAACAAATCACTATCTTCCAAAACATCTAATCTTCTCTCAAGCTCTGACTCTGAAATCAAATCAATTTTATTCAACACAACAATAATCGGAGAAGAGACACCAATCTCCATCAACTCATCCATAGAAACCCCAAGCTTATGCTCCACCTCTAGGGGGTCTTCACTTACATCTACTACCAACAAAACAACATCAGCAACACTCAATTCTTCTAAAGTTGAATGAAAAGCATCAACAATCAAAGCAGGTAAATCCTGAATAAAACCTACTGTATCCGTCAACAAAATCGGAACAGTCTCTTTATTAAGCCTACGTGTAGTAGTAGAAAGAGTAGAAAAAAGTTTACCTTCAACTTGGACATCTCCCTCAGATAAGAGATTTAATAAACTACTCTTACCCGCATTTGTATAACCCGCAAAAGACACCAGATAAAAACCACCAACATGACGATGCCTCCTCCGTAACTCCCGCTCATCACGGATATTTTCTAGCTCCTCCCGAATCTTCTTCATCTGTTTTTTAATCATCTCATAATAATCATCAACTTGATATTCTCCACCAGCCATCAAACCAGGATGTTCTCCCTTCTTAGATCTATGAATAAGCTCTCTAACAAAAGGACGTTCATATTCAAGCTGAGCTAATTTTACCTGCAGACGAGCCTCCTTACTTTCAGCTCTCTGCTCAAAAATATTCAAAATAACTCTAACTCTATCATATACCTCACATCCAAACCGTTTTTCTAAATGAAACCATTGTGATGGTTTAAGTCGACCATCAACTATAACCAAAGCAATATCCTCAGGAAAATTAGAAATAAAATCCGCTATTTCTTTGACTTTCCCGCTTCCAAAATAACTTTTTGCATCCGGAGTGTTTCTGGTCTGAAAGAAAGTTTCTATAACTTTATATCCTAACGTATCGGCAAGATCTTTTATTTCTGAAATATCTTTTTTTAGAGAGACTATTACCGCGTTTTTTTTATTTTCCACCATTTTTAAACCGATATCCACTAAGTTTTGTCCTTTATCGGCACATAAATCGTTCTACAATAAACTTTTCCATCGTAAAGTTAAAAAACTGCTATTTTATACAAAAATTGCACCAATAAATAAAAATATTTATATATTATGAAGACTAAATAATATATGAGTAAGAGGGAGATTAATGTCCGAAGTAGAAGTAATATACTTAAAACCAAGCACAAAAACTGAAAGAATTCACTTATCCAACAATGATTCAAATAGTAATAACAAAGAGGAAAATACTGGTTTAATCTCACAGGTAACCACACAAGTAAACATCCGTAACAACAACAAAAAATCAAATAAAAAACCTAAAAAACAAGAACCTAAAATACATCACAAAAAAAGCAAATCTAGACCAAAAAGAAACACAAAAAAATTAATCTCAGCGTTAATAGTATTCGCTATAATACTACCAGCTACAGGAGCAGTAGCAGCAAACCAAGGATATCTACCAATAAAAGCAATCCTCCCAATTCACGAACCCGTAGGAGCAAGAGGATCAATAGACGTATCAGCCGACAGCCAAGAGTATGAACAGATGGGAGATTTACCTGATTTAAGCAATATAAAATCAAAGATATTTATCTCAGATGCAAACATGAAAACAGTGATGAACAACTACGAATATAAACTCAAAGAAGATGGATACCACTTAGAATACAAGGGCATAATAACCAAAAAAGGAATAACATTCAACTACTATGGCTTTACAAAAGGTATAACCGTCGTAGGCATACTTATAACAGAAGAACTAGGTGAAAAATTAGGGCACGAAAGCGTAGTACTTTACACCACAGGCAACATTTTTGACTACAAAGAAGTTAAATCATGGTGTAAATCAAACATATAAAAAAACCAGTATTTTCTACACTAAAACCCAGCTTGATCTATAGCTTCATCCATATAAACATTTTTAAAAAAATTATTGTTTTTTGAAAGAAAGTAAAGTAACCAAGAAACGTTGGATAGCTGTTAAATTACCAACTACTGCAAAATAAACCAAAACCCATTCTAACAGAAAAAGATTCAAAGGCAATTTAAAACTGTAATGTAACAATATATGCTGCACTATAGGAAAAATCATAAGTAGAACCAAACGATCTGCTCTACCTAGTAAACCAGAATATTCTCTTTTCATACCAACCGCTTGAGACTGAGTACCCATATAGCTAGTCAAAAGCATACCCACAACTGCCAACAAACCTACAGCAGCATGTTGATTCCAACCGCTTAAAGCCAAACCACCTAACATGAAAACATCTGCATATCTATCCAAAGCATGATCAAGAAAATCTCCTTTCTTAGAATCGCTATCTGTCATCTTAGCGACTTTACCATCTATTGCATCAAAAAAACCGTTAAGAAAAACAAAAATTATAGCTCCATAAAGAAAATAGTTTTCAAGTTCAGCCTCAGGAGTAGAAAAATAAAAAAAACAACCTGCCGCAATAGCACACAACAGAGATAACCAAGTTAAAACATCAGGGTTAGCTTTGAAAAAAGGTTTAGCAAGTTTTGACAATAAAGGATCGATATTGTCACGTTGTTTATCAAGCACCATAGATTCTTTATCCTCTATAAACAGTTAAACGTTTTTAAAAATTTTTTAAAATCTCTTCAGACCAATCAACCTTACCAACCTCATACCCTTTGTTACTTTTGAAATCTTTTTCTACCAGTTTTTTTATTACAGATGAAACATCATCTATGTTAATACTGGTAGTATCTATCTCAAAAACATCACTCTGAGAATGAACTTCAAGTGTTTCACATAAAACTATATCTATTATCTCAGCTTCCAAATTTTCTTTAACTTTCTGTTTTTTCCATTGTTTTGACTCAAGTCTTTTCTTCAAAGACATGGGGTGGCAACGAAGAACTATGATTTTATCTACGCAGTTTAAAAGATGGGAGAGATGACTTTCAAAAAATATGTAGTCATCAACATCTTTAAACTTCTCTTCTAAAAAAGAGTTTAATTTATCTATATTTATTATCTTAGAATCTCTTTTTTTATCTTCTCCATCTAAAAAATTTTTTATCGCCATCTGGTTTAAATGAACTACTTTATATCCCTCATTACCCAGTTTTTTTGCAACCGATGTTTTACCTGTTCCTGGTGTTCCAGTGATCGCTATTTTCATAAAAAAAATATAGTGGTTTGTTTTTATATTATGTCTATGTAGTCGTATCCTCTGAATCCTTCTTCGAAACAGTAGTGTACACCTTGGAAGTCTTTTCTAAAATCAGCGATATCTTTTTTGACTTTCTCAGGTTTTTCCTCTTTATTTAACACTCTGTTGTAGAATTCCGCTACTTCGTCCATCTCTTTTTCTTTCATACCCATTCTAGTAAGCTCTGGTGTACCTAACCGTAAACCAGATGGATTCAATGGATCTTCGTCGCCAGGAATAGTGTTCATATTGGTTACTATACCTGCTTTTTCAAGTGTTTCAGCTGCTTCTTTACCTTTGCCTTTACCAACAGCTAACAGGATCTGGTGTGACTCTGTGAAATCAAGATGTTCACCAAACACTTTAAAACCTCTTTCATGGAGAGACTGAGCTAAAGCTTTAGCGTTTTTAATAGTTTGTTTAGCATAGCTTTCTCCAAATTCTAGGTGTTCAGCATAAGCGATGGCTTTAGCAGCTACATGATGAAGATGATAAGAAGATGTTACACCTGGAAATACTCCAAAGTTGAGACGTTGTAAGAAAGATTTATCTTCCTTGGTTTCGCCTTTGTGATCTGACATAACCATTCCGCCTTGTGGCCCTGGAAGTGTTTTATGTGTGCTACCTGTTACAACATCAGCTCCTTCACGCAGCGGATCCTGAAACTGCCCACCTCCTATAAGACCTAGTACGTGAGCTGCATCATACACTAACTTAGCTCCAACTTCATGAGCTGCTTCAGCAATTTCTTCGATAGGGCTGGGGAAAAGAAAAACGGATCGTCCGTTTAAACAAAGTTTGGGTTTAACATCTTTGATAAGTTTGACAGCTCCATCAACATCAAGGTTCATGTCGTCTTCTATAAATGGATAAGAAACAAGGTTGATACCCCGTAAAGCAGCAGCACCCCATTTACCAAAAGAGATGTGTGCACCATTGGCAAGATCAAGTACAGTAGCTGTTTCACCAGGTTTAATCAAAGCTTTCAAAACCGCAAGATTAGCAGTAGTACCGGCAGTCGGCCTTACATCCGCATAGTTACAATTAAAAAGTTTTTTAGCCAAATCCATGGCTCTCTCTTCAACTCGATCAAAAAACTCGCATCCTTGATAATAGCGATTACCTGGAGTACCTTCTGCATACCGTCCATGGAAATCAGTGGTAAGCATCTCTTTACACATGGGAGATAAAACGTTTTCACTAGCGATCATAGGGAGCGATTTAGAAAAAAAATCATTGTTTTTCTTAGCCTGTTCCTTTATATATTCGGCCTCTTCTTTCCAACTCATTAAACATCACTCAAAAACAAGCTATCCTCCAATCCAATAAAAAGGTAATGGAAAAAATGAAAAATAAGAGTAAAAATATAAAAAAAGAAAAACAATTTTTTATGAAATCTCACAGAATTCTTTAGATGATTTTGTCAATAACTCTGCTCCATCTTTTGTAACCAGTATATCGTCCTCTATCCGTATACCGCCATATCTTGGTAGATAGATACCGGGTTCCACTGTTAAAACCATGTTTTCTTTTAACTCTACATCACAATCCGATTTAAAACCTACACCAGGATCATGTACATCCAAACCCAAGGAATGCCCTGTAGAATGGATAAAAAAACCTTTGAAGCCGTTATTATCAATAAAATTTTTTACCACTTTATGGACCTCTTCTGCTTCTACACCCGGCTGAATAACATCTATACCTCTTCTTTGAGCTTCTAACACACATTTATACATTTCTTTTTGTCTATCACTAGCTTTTTTGAAAACAAAACTACGGGTGATATCGGAGTTATATTTACCAAAACAAGCTCCGAAATCACACAGGATAATGTCTCCCCCACATAGTTTTCTATCGCCATGGGTATAATGAGGTATAGCCGTATTTCCACCAAAAGAAGAAATCGTTTCAAAAGCAACATCATCAGCTCCGTTTTTCTGCATCAAATAGTTGATCTCCGCAGCTAACTCATATTCAGCCATGTCATCAGAAACAACTCCGGGGATTCTACCCACTACTTCATCTACAATTTCAGCAGCTCTACGGATATATTCAATTTCTTCAGTATCTTTTATCATACGAGATTTTTTGAAACCATCATATACGTCTACAAAATCTTTATCAACGAACTCTTCCAAATCATGGAAATCTCGATGTGAAACACCCATATAGTTTAAACCAACTGTATCTCCAGATTCCAAGCATTCTTTCAAAAAATTTTGTTTCTCTTCTTCCCCTTGATAAAGTTTAAGATTAAGGTCACCCTTTTTTTTAGCAGCTTCCGCCTCAAGTTGAGACACTATAAGATCAATATCTCCATCTGGATAAAGGACAGCAACCGTATTTTCAAATAAACCATGCTTTAGATTAGTGGCATAGAAAAAATTTTTATCTATAAACGGTTCAACACCATTTTTAACCAATATTAAATCAGGAGAAGATTCAGTGTTTTCAAAAATTTTTTTTACCCGTGCTTTCAAAACTCCCTCTCACCTTCCAACTCATTATATATTATCAGCTAATATAAAAGAGTAGAGAAAATTTATATGATCCTATTTATTTTTTAGATGCAGAAGAAACAAAGAAAATTTTTGATTTAGTCTCTATATCTTTCTATTAAGTTACGTAGATCTCCTAAATCATTTTGAATAGTTTCAACTTCTTTCATCTTTTCTTTTTCGAAGTTCTGCAAAATTTTAGGTAATGGCTTAGTAAGTTTGTATAGATGTACAGGACGACCTTTTCCATCTTTTTTCAGGTCTCTTTTTTTAGCCCATCCTCTACGTCTTAACTCTTGCATTGCAACACTTACTTCGGGTTGACGGAGATCAGCTCCTTGTTCCACTTCGGCAGATCTACATTCATCAACCTGTGAAATATACATCAAAGTTTTAGCAAGGTTTTTTGGCATCCCAAGCTCCGTGAACAACTCTACTGCTTTATCATCTTCTTCATCTAAAACAAGTGAATTCTTCCTCTTCATGTCTCCTCACCAACATTTAATCATTCATGAGTATTTATATTTTTCTCATTTTTTCAAAAAGGTCAATACAATTTGTTATTATTAAAATTTTCTAATTTTAATTCTACTTTCCTCTATCATATTTTTTGCAAGTTTATCAGGATACTCTCCAGAATATACAACTTCTTTCACACCGGCATTAATCAACATTTTAACACAAACCACACATGGAGTATTGGTACAATACAACGTTGAACCCTTTATCGATACACCAAAAACAGCCGCTTGGATTATAGCATTCTGCTCAGCGTGAAGACCACGACAAAGTTCATGTCGTTGGCCAGATGGAATATTTCTTTCAGATCTTATACAGCCTACCTCGTCACAATGTTTCAAACCTTTGGGAGCACCATTATAACCTGTACTCAAAATATGTTTATCTTTAACCAGTATGGCGCCCACTTTTCTCCTCAAACAAGTACTTCTCTTCGAAACTACCTCTGCCATTTCCATGAAATATTCATCATAAGACGGCCTATCAGACATAAAAAAACCAATAGCATGGTAAGAACAATTTTACTTAATAAAATTTTGATTTTTTTTACAAAAAACTTTTTTTATTTTATAAAACCCAGTTTATTTCAACACAATGGTTAGTATTAAAAACCATGATTAATATATACTATACATGGGATGTAGAAATCATGAGTTATAGATATGGTATTTATCAGTCCAGTCCAAAAAGCTGTGTTTTTTATAAACAAGATAAAGATGGAAATCAATCTACTTTCAATTTAATAGCGCCACCAAAAGAAAAAGACAAAGTTATTGCTTTTATAGATAACGAAGAATTGAAAGGAGAAAGTTGGTCCACCGATGAAGAAACAGAAGTAGAAGATGTCGTAGAAGCTTTTGGAGGATGGGCTTCCGATGCTCCATTAGTTTTTGAGCTCGAAGCTCAACAAAGTATGAGTCGATGTTTAAGCTCCATGAAAAAAGAAGATG
>JAZKSG010000026.1:0-19171 GCA_036626215.1 Thermoplasmatota archaeon | reverse complement strand
CAGGTAAAAAAGGACGTGGATTACGTAAAAAAGGTAAAGGCGCAGAGAAAATCCGCCCCAGTGTTAGAGCTAACGACGGAAAAGGAAAATAAAAAATATAATTGTTTTATAATTTCAGTTTTTCTTGATATCCTTCCATATCCATAAATCCGTGTCCGCTCACGTTAAACAATATTGTTTTTTCATCATCCGTTTTTTTACATTTTTTTGCTTCGTCAATTGCTGCCGCTATACTGTATGCTGACTCTGGTGCAGGTAGGAAACCCTCGGATTGTAGGAACATCTTTGCTCTTTGAAATACATAGTTTTCATCTGCAGGATAGATAATAGTGTCTATCATGCCCATTTTTCTAAGAGCGCTTATTATTGGTGCTGCAGCGTGGTATCTTAGCCCGTCTGCTTTAATCGGCTGAAAAAATGTTTTATGGCCAAGTGTACACATCTTGATAAGAGGTGTTTGTTCAGCATAGTCGCCGTAGTCGTATCTGTATTTTCCCTTTAGATTCGGTGCAACCTCACTTTGCGAAGCGATAAACTTTATCTCTTTTTTCTTTTTTATTTTATCTCGGATAAAAGGTATGGCTATTCCTCCAAAGTTGCTTCCTCCACCTAAACAAGAAATCACTAAATCAGGATATTCATCTATTTTTTTCATTTGTTTTTTACATTCTAAACCTATGATGGTTTGATGAAGTAGGACATGATTTAACACTGATCCAAGGCTATATACTGCATTTGTATCATTGACGGCGTCTTGTATCGCCTCTGCTATCGCTATTCCCAATGATCCTTGATGATTAGGGTTTGTTTTTAATAATTCTCTTCCGACTTTTGTGTTATTGCTTGGTGAATCGAATACATTTGCTCCACATAGTTTCATGTAGCTTCTTCTTTCTGGTTTCCATTCAGAGGCGGCTTTTACCCAATATACAGTAAGCTTCATTTTTAGAAGGGTACATGCGTATGCTAAAGCACTACCCCATTGCCCTGCTCCTGTTTCTGTCGTCATCCTTTCTATTCCTTGTTTTTTTGCATAATATGCCTGTGGTATTGCAGTGTTTACTTTGTGACTGCCTGTAGGACTATAGAATTCTGATTTATAGTATAGTTTTGCAGGCGTGTTTAGTTTTTGTTCCAGATGTTTTGCTCTATAAAGTGGTCTCGGTCTACCTGATTGAATGTATAGTTCTCTTACTTTTGTTGGTATTTCGATAAATCTTTCTTCTGCGTTTTCTTGTTGCAGAACTCCTTTACTGAATATTTTAGGTAGGTTTTTTATTCTCGATGGTCCGTTTTCTGGATCCTTCGGTGGTGGAAGAGATTTTGGTAAGTCTGGAAGTATGTTGTACCATTTTTTTGGTATTTCGTTTTCGTCTAACGTGATTTTTCGGTTCATTGTTTCATCATCATTTATTATGTATCTCGTCATATTTAAACTTTGTTAAAATTATACTCTAATGTACATTTTAATACATTAAAGTGTTTTTTAGTGAAAAAATGAACAAAATATAAATACCAAAAAAACATAAAAACAAATAAAGAAATATATGTGGAAATACATAGCAAAACACTTCCAAGGATACCCTACACGGAAAAAAATAGCACAAAAAATGCTAAAATACGGACTAAAAACCAAAAAAAACAAAATATACTGTGGAAACATACAGCTCTCCGACAGCAAAATCGCCAAAGCACTAAACATAGACAGAAGAGCAGTAAAATCCACAACAGAACACATACAAAAAAAACCAGAACTAAAAAAAATCTTCGAAAACTTAAGACCAACTTCCAACCTAAAAGAAATCGCACCAGAAATGAAATGGGGAATAATCGAAATAATACCCGACGACCCTAGTCAACCAGGAATACTTGCAGAAATAGCAAAAATAATCGCAGAAAACCATATAAGCATCAGACAAGCCATCTCAGACGACTTTGAAATAACAGAACAACCCAAATTATTTGTAGTAACAGATAAAACAATCCCCTCTGAAATCATACCGAAAATCAAAAAAGCCAAAGGAGTAAAAGCAGTACTAATATACTAAACACATTCTATCTAACTACCATAACAGGTTTATGGGCATACTGAACTACTTTATTAGCGACGCTACCAATAAGATACTGTCCTAACTCACTTTTCCCCTTACTTCCAAGAACAATCACATCGACATCCAACCGGTTAGATACATCAATAATCTTTGCAGCAGCATCTCCCTCCTCAACAATACCTCTAACCTCAAACTCATGAATGCCGATATCTTCAATAGCGTGAGAAAGCAACATTTTCGCCTTTTTTTTCATCTTCTGATAAGATTCATCGTTGATAAAAGATTTATCTGAAGGATCAGGAACTACAGCTAAAAGGATAAGTTCACCATATTCATCCATCAACAATATAGCACGATTCAAAGCCTGCTCAGAGCCTTCCGACCCATCAAAACCTACAAGTACTTTTTTCATAACAAAAAAACTTCTTTTTTATTTTTTTCTCCAAACAGGACCATCTTCAGTGTCCTGCACCTCAAAACCTATTTCCTGCAGTTTATCTCTAATCTCATCTGCTTTATCCCATTTTTTGTTTCTTCTTGCCTCTTCTCTCAACTGTAAAACTGTATCCATGAGGACATCTAAATCTTTTTCCTCAGCCGACTCATCACTATAATCTTCCACTATCTTTTGAAGATTTGAAACAACTTCTTCACCAATATCTTTTTCCTTTTCATCCAAACCCTGGAAAAGAGTAAGAACCCCTCCAAGACGGAGAAGTCTATCTAAACCACGTCTACAGAAAGAAGGTTTAACGTTTTCTTCCTGAAGGTATCTATTTGTTGAATTCACAAAATTAAATATGGATGATACAGCCTGTGGAGTGTTAAAATCGTCATCCATAGCGTTTTCAAAATCTTCTTCAAATCTGTTTATTGCTTCTAAATATTTTTTATCTTCATCTGAAAGATTTTCTTTACTTCCATCAGCATTATTGGATATATCTTCAAGTTTATCTTTAACTCTGTAGATACGATCCAAAGCTTTTTTAGCATTTGTTAAACCTTTTTCACTAAAATCAGGAGGGCTACGATACTGAGTCTGAGCGAAAAACATTCTCACTACTTCCGCATCCCATTTTTCTAACAGATCTTTAATGTTTATTATATTCCCCAAAGATTTACTCATTTTTTCTCCTTCGATAGTGAGGAGGCCGACATGCATCCAGTATCGAGCGAATTCTTTACCTGTAGCGCCTTCGGCTTGAGCAATCTCGTTTTCATGATGCGGAAACTTTAAATCTAATCCTCCACCATGGATATCGAAGGGTGCGCCAAGGTGTTTTGTACTCATGGTGGAACATTCTATATGCCATCCAGGTCTCCCCTTCCCCCAGGGGCTATCCCATGCGGGTTCGTCAGGCTTAGCTTTTTTCCAAAGTGCAAAATCAAGCGGACTACGTTTTTTTCCACCGGGTTCAATACGAGCACCAGCTTTCATCTCCTCTACTTTTTGACCAGAGAGCTTACCATAGTCCTCATATCTTTTAACAGAGAAATATACATCTCCATCTGCCTCATATCCATAGCCATTATCGATGATATCCTGGATCATTTCAATCATATCTTCAATTGTTTCAGAAGCCCGCGGATAGACATCTGCTCTTTTTATACCTAAGGAATCTAAATCTTTAAGACATCTACCTGAGAAACGTTTAGAGTACTCTAAAGGATCAACATTCTCTTCATTTGCAGCATTAATTATTTTATCATCTACATCTGTGATGTTTTGAACATATTTCACTTTATATCCCTTGTATTCGAGATATCTACGTACTACATCAAAAACATAATAGGTACGGGCATGTCCTATATGTGCATCACTATAAACAGTCATACCGCATACATACATGTTAACTTTGTTTTCTTCTATTGGTTGAAATTTTTGTTTTTCTTTAGAAAGACTGTCATATATTTTTAAACTCATTGTTTCAAAATTGGAATAGAGTCTTCTGCTTAAAAACTTTTATTAGAGAAAAACCCATTTTTTGTTACCTGCTTTTTTAGACCCAAAGCTTCTTGATGAAAATATCAGGTAAAAACAATTTTCTTTTCTCTCCTAATTTCAAGGAGTAAAACATCCAAATAATTTAAATATATAAAAGCTATTCCATGAAAAAGGAGGCGTATCAAGTTATGAAAACTACTTTTAGCATAATCAAAGCAGATGTCGGAGGATGGCCAGGTCATTCTCGTGTTCATCCAGATCTTGAAGAAATAGCTCAGACAAAACTATCCAATGCTCGTAAAGAAAATCTCCTAATGGATTTTTATGTTACCCATTGTGGAGACGACCTCGAGCTTATTATGACTCATAAAAACGGTGTAGACAGTGAAGAAATACATCAACTCGCCTGGGATACTTTCTGTGAGGCAACCGAAAAAGCAAGAGATCTAGGTCTATATGGAGCTGGACAAGATTTGTTAGCAGATGCTTTTTCAGGAAATGTAAGAGGCATGGGTCCAGGAATAGCAGAAATGGAGTTTGAAGAACGAAAAGCCGAGCCTATACTTGCCTTCATGATGGACAAAACAGAACCAGGAGCCTTCAACCTACCAGTCTATAAAATGTTTGCAGATCCTTTCAACACCGCAGGATTAGTAATAGATCCATCTCTACATGACGGCTTCGTGTTCGAAGTCTGGGATATACGTGAACATAAAAACGTGTTCCTTGAAACACCAGAAGAAATGTATGATCTTTTAGCTTTAATAGGTGCTAAATCTCGTTTCGTAATTAAACGTGTTTTCCCAAAAGAAAGTTCTAAACTACCAGATGACGAACCAGTTAGCTCAATTTCAACAGAGAAACTATATCAGATAGCTGGAGAATACGTTGGAAAAGACGATCCTGTATGTGCAGTTCGTGCCCAGTCGGGTCTTCCCGCTGTAGGAGAAGTACTAGAGGCTTTCTCCATAGGACATCTTGTAAGTGGATGGATGCGTGGAAGCCACAACGGCCCTCTGATGCCGGTGTCAATAGAAGATGCTCAATGTACTCGTTTTGACGGCCCTCCACGTGTAACCGCATTAGGTTTTCAACTACATAAAGGCAAACTAACTGAACCTGTCGACATGTTCAAAGACCCAGCTTTTGACCAAACCCGTAGAGAAGCACAACATGTAACCGACTATATGCGAAGACATGGTCCATTTGAACCACATCGACTACCGATGGAAGACATGGAATACACCACTCTTCCAAAAGTGATGGATAAACTTGGAAACCGTTTCAAAAAAGTAGAAAAATAACCTTTCTCCCTCTTTTTTTCTCCTTTAACTTTAAATACCACAACTATATTAGGGGGTTTTACTTTAGAAACAAATATCTCTATGAGGTTTCAATAAACTATGGCAAGAATTCATGCAAGACGAAAAGGAAAATCTGGTTCTTCACACCCGTCAGATAGAAAGGGACATCCTGAATGGAGTGCACTTAAACCACGGGAAGTAGAGTCACGTGTTTTAGAACTCGCCGACGGAGGCCACTCAACTAGTGAAATAGGTATAATCCTAAGAGACCAATATGCTATCCCCAATGTAAAAGTTGCAACTGGTAAAAAAATCAGTAAAATACTAGAGCAGAACAACAAAAAACCTGATATACCCGAGGATCTAAAAAATCTTATACAGAGAGCACTAAAAATAAGAGAACATATGGAGAAACATAACAAAGATACAAACAATAAAAGAAATCTACAGCTTACAGAGTCAAAAATCCGTCGTCTAACCCGTTATTATCGTGAACAAGGAGAACTTCCTAAAGACTGGAAATACTCTGCAAAACAAGCCAAGCTAATGTTCGAATAAATTTTCCTTATATTCTTTTTCCACAATACGGACAGATTTTTGCATCAAAAGGAATTGTCTTATTGCAAAATGGACAACTTTTCCTATAATTCTGTACTTCTACATATGATTGCTGATTTTTATTTCCTCTTAGTTTTCTAATAACCAGATAAATAACAACTATTACAACGACTATCACTGCTATCGTTGTTCCGCAACAAATCAGAATCTCTTCAATAGTTGCTTCATCGTTTGGCCCTCTCCAAGATATCTTAATATTTTTGTTAGGAACCCAATCTGTCAGATTCTTAGAAGCAATTACATAATCTCCTTCCCCTTCTACATAAAAACCTGATATTCCGCCATTGTAAAGACTTTTTTTGATTTTAAAACTAAAATTTGCATATTTTAAAGAATTGTTCCAACTTTTTCCAGTCTCACTCAAATATCTACAAGAATATTTTATATAATCAGATTTTTTTTCCTCTGAAATCGTGTTAGATAACGTATAGTGTATGTTGATAGTAATAAGTTCATATCCTAGAAATGTTAAATTAAAACTTACGGCATCTGAAATATAGGTTTCATTAAACTTAAGATCAAAATCTATTTTTTTATATGGTATATTCTTTCCATCTTCACTTATCTGTAGATCTGATGGGATATCAACAAATGGTAAAAAAATCGTCTTTGTTACAGTTTCATTTTTTTTGTTTCTAAAAACATAACATGCATTAACCTCTGCGTCATCACTATTATCTATAATATAAATTACTTCCTCTGAAAAAAATTCAATACTGTCATTGTAACCTGGATTAATCGGTGAATAATCCTGTTCTGGTACCGGAAGTGGATTTGCTGAAACAAATAAAGTTGATGAACTTAAAAATAAAAGTAAAGAAACTATTGTAAATACAATCTGCTTTTTCATCCCATCAACCTTCCTTTTAAAACAATTTGTCTTAATCAAAAAAATAGTTTATATAAATATAACTCTTTCTACTCATTTGTGGCATCATATTACATTTTTCCAATAGTTATATTTTTTAGACACCTCCTCATTTCTCATTTTCCCTAAAGATGGTAAAAAGTTTAGAAAAATCAAGTAAAAAAGCAGCTGAAAAAGTTTTAGATAAACCTAAATCTGAAAGAATCAGAGTTATTTCTCACTATGACGCCGATGGCATAACTTCAGCTGCAATAATCTGTAAAACCCTTAGAAGGGAAGGATATGATTTTCATTGCAGTCTAATGCGTAACCCTTTTTATCAGGGTTTAGAACGGGTTAAAAAAGAAAAAAACGATTTGATTATTTTTACTGATATGGGTAGCGGACAGATCGAGTTTATTGAAAACATGGATTCTGAGGCGGTAATCCTTGACCATCATCAACCTATAAAAGAAGAAACAAATGACGATATAATACAAGTCAATGCTCATCTACATGGTTTTAACGGCAACAGTGAAGCCTGTGGATCAACACTAGCTTTTTCTTTTGCTAAAGCAGTAGATAAAAACAATTTTGATCTTGCTCCTCTTGCTCTTGCTGGAGCTACCGGGGACAAACAATATATCGGCGGTATATCAGGTTTTAATGAAATGGTTTTAAAAGAAGCCGTTGAAGCGGAAATAGTTGAAAGATACACTGATTTGAAATTTGTTGATAAAAATCTTTTTGATTCTCTCTACTATTCATTTGATCCCTTTTTTCCAGGTATCTCTGGAGATGAGGAAGCTATTTTAGAATTACTAGAAAAACTGGATTTAGATAAAAACTCTGATGTCGGTAGCCTCGACGGTAAACAAAGAAAAAAACTTAGATCATATCTAATGTCAAATCTTGTCCGTAATGATGTTGAAAAAAACATTTTAGATACAGTAATCAGAGAACGTTTTTATTCTGATAGGATAGGTTTTGAACTAGAGGTTTTCGCCGATATTCTTGATAGCTGCGGTAAAAGCAGAAATCGTGGGATAGGTTTATCGGTCTGTTTAGGTGATAAAAAATCTTTAGATAAAGCATTGGATGTATCTAAAAATTTTAGAGAACGTGTCCTAGGTGAACTCCTAGAACTTAAGACTAAAGGTGCTAAAGAGAAAAAAAGTATACGCTATTTTTATAGTGGTGGAGCATCTATTGGAGGAGTAGTTTGCGGCTCAGCAGTTAACTTCATTTTTGACAGACGTAAACCTTTGATTTGCCTTAGAATGATGGATGACGAAATACATGTATCCTGCAGGGGTAACCATTCTTTAGTAGAACAAGGTTTGGATCTTGGTTTAGCTATGAAACAAGCCGCTGAAAAAGTCGGCGGTCATGGGGGAGGACATAATATAGCCGCTGGAGCAACAGTATCTGCAGACGACAAGAAAAAGTTTTTAGATCTTGTAGATGATATTGTTTTCGATCAAATCAAATAAAACATTTTTGGGTTGTTCTTTTATGAAAGTTGAATGTAAACTTGGTTTGGATTTCAAAAACCATGATGAAGCAATGAATGTTTATAGATCTGTAAAAGTAGATGATTTTGATTTTGTAGACTCAAATGTTGAAGATAGTTGCCTGAAAGCTGTTTTAAAAAGCAACTCTATTTCTTCTTTTCTCCATACTCTTGATGACTATCTTTCATGTATATCTGTTGCAGAGAAAATCGTGGATAAAGATTAATAAAACAGTTATCGATTGCTTTTTCTTGAAAAACTATGAATTTTGATCTAGAAACAAGTTTTACATTTAGCGACGATGTTTCTTCATTTAGTGGAGAAATAGAACAATTTATCCTAGATTTCTCAGAAGAGATAGAGGATAAAAACTTTAGTTTAGAAAACATAAAAATCAACCAGGATGTTTTATCTTTAAAATTAGTTTCCACAGGTAGACTCCGTCCACATAACGTGCTTCTTAACCTAAAAAACAAAATAGGTAGAGACTTCGGTAAAAAACACCATGTCGGCGTGAGAGAAATAGAAATAATAAGCTATGAGATAGCATTTGATGTAGAAAAAAAACCATTAAACGATATAGATATTCCTTTTGGACAGGTTGATTTTGAAGACGAAAAAGCAGTGTTACATGTTAAAAATGTGGATGAAGAATTTTTACAACATAACTATATCGACCGGATGATCAAACGTATAAAAGAAAAAGTTGAAGATCAGTACTATGAAGGAAAAGAAGAATTCTGGAAACTCATCTGGAAGTCAGAAAAAAAAGAACCTATTTGGGATAAAGACCCTACTGAAGAAATGTTGAAACAAAACTGGTTGAAACAAGGGCCCACCAAAGGCAAATGGTTTTTTTATCCGCAGGCAGCCACTGTTTTAAAAGCTATGGAAAAAATAGCTATAAAAGAAGTGTTACAACCACTTGGTTTCCAAGAAATAGTTGAATCACAAGTTGTCCCCTTCGAAATCTGGTTGAAAACAGGTCATATGAGTGGTATGCCTGGAGAATTTTATTATATATGTGAACCTAAAACACGTGACCCAAAAGAATGGGAACATTTCTCCGATCTCGTTAAAATAACCAACGAAGTAAACACCGATGTTTTGAAAAAAAATGTTGATATCCCTAAATCTGGTGTTTGTTACGCTCAATGCCCATTAATCTATTGGTCTTTACAGGGCAAAACAATCGCTGAAGAATCTCTACCAGTTTTGCTATATGATAAAACAGCTGTCTCTGGTCGATATGAGTCAGGTGGCAGACATGGTATTGAACGTGTAGATGAATTCCATAGAATAGAACCAGTATATATTGGTACACCCGATCAACTAAGAGACTTCAGGGATCAACTGTTGGAGCGTTATAAACATGTTTTCAACAACATTCTGGATTTAGAATGGCGTATGGCTTGGGTTACACCCTGGTATATGCAACAAGCGGGTGAACACGGTGAAATCAACCAGGATTGTGGGACGATTGATTTCGAATCATATATGCCATATAGAGGAAACCGTAGCGATTCTGAATGGCTTGAATTCCAAAACCTTAGCATCATTGGAGATAAATACATAGATGCGTTTAACATAAAAACACAGAAAAGCGATTTATGGAGTGGCTGCAGCGGAATAGGTTTAGAACGATGGATGACAGCTTTTCTAGCACAAAAAGGTTTAAACCCAGAAGGTTGGCCTAAAGGTTTTAAAAAATACCTTAAAAACCTTCCTAGTGGTATAAAGTTCTTATAGAAAGATCTTCTTACAAGTTTTGAGGTAGCTCGTATGGTGGAGGAGAAGAAAAGCAGAGATTTATCAGATTATAAAAAAAAGTATCATACAGTTCGTCATCATGCATGGGCTGGCTCTGTTCTACTAGGTGTATTATTAGCTGTCAGAGTTTTTTTAGAAGCCATAAATTTTGATGTAGACGACATTATTTTTGTAACAATAGGCTTAATATTAATAATATATACATTGGCTGCTGTATTTTTGACTTACCGCTACCGTGAAGGTTTATCTGCAGATTCTGAAAAAAAAATTATTCATGTAGATGAATCAGATGAGGTAGAAAAAGAAAAAGTTAAAGCTGATCTAGAAAAAGAACGTCTGAAGGCAGAGAAGAAAAAAGCTAAGGAGTTAGCTAAACTCCGTAAAAAACAAGCTAAAGCAGAGGTTAAAAAAGCTAAAAAACAAGCTAAAGAACAAGAGAAAAAAGAAAAGAAAAAAGATGGGTAAAAACTTTAAATAAAGAACCTTTACCAGGGGTTTAAATTATGGCTAAAAGAAGAGAAGAGAAAGACGAAAAGGAAGACAAGGGGTTTACACCTCCAAAATTCAATAAAGAAGAATTTATCCAGGAGCAGAAAAGGAATATCAAAAGCTACTTTGTTTCGTTTTTATTAGGTCTTGCCATAGCTTTTATCTCAGCTGTTTTCTGGATTAGTTTATCTGGAAATAATCTCAGATTGCCTCTTATAATAATATTTGGCATCTTCGCAGGTTCTTGGCTGAAATATGCTTTCACTAAAATCGGTTTAGATGTTTCAGAGTTTGATAAAAAAAACTGGTTAGGTTCTTATGCCATATATTTTTTCAGTTGGCTTGTAATCTTAATTATATTAATTAATCCTCCAGTTTATGATGCAGAACCCCCCTCAGTTAATATGGTAGTTTTACCTGATAGCCAAGAAATCGGTGGAGATGTTTTCATAGTTGCTAAAATCACAGATAACGCAGGTTTTGACAAGGAAGATATCACTCTCACGATAGGCGACGAAAAAATAAATGATTTTGAGTTTAAGGACAATGTATTGAGATACCATTTTAAACCAGATAACCTCTCAAAGGCAACCACGTATAATTATTCACTCGTAGTAAAAGATCATTCAGGACAAAAAACAGAAAAGAAAAGTAGTTTTTCATTTAGTAACGATACAATATATCTTGCGTCACATGAAAATGCATATACCTCTTCAGGGCCCGAAGTTTATTCCGGTACCTCTATCAACTTTAAAGTTAACTCAGAAAACGTTGACCAAGTATACTACACCGTAAACGGTGGAAAAAAAATCAATATGACCAAACAAGACGAATATTATGTCACTTATCCCAAATATAAAGGATGGCCTCAGAATGAAAACGTCACCGTTAGAGTATATGCTAAATCAGTTCACTATTTCAAGATAGCTACCAGTTTACAAAAAAACGAATGGGATAAACTAAACCCTGAAGAATTCAACAATACAATAGTAGACTCTCAAGAGTATTATTTCCAAGTAGGTGAACAAAATATTGGAACAGAGGATCCACCAGGATACACAAAAGAAGATCCAAAAATAGTACAGGTTCCAGGTTTTGAAACAGTGGTGTTCTTAATATCACTGATAGCTCTGGCATTACTTATCCGTTACAAGAAAAAACACAAAAAATAATTCATCAAAAATTTCTATAATTTTTTTATGACTAGAAACCTTGAAAATTTTTGTAAACAACTGAAAAAAAATTTCAGACCTTCCTCAGAGCAGGATTTTTCTAAACCAGTTAGATGTTGGTCTGAAAAAGACATAATTGACAATGAAGTTGTAGACGCTTTTGTAATTATTTTTGAAACTAGAGGTTGTTCATGGGCTTTTAAATCAGGTTGCAGCATGTGTGGATATTTCAACGATAGCGCATGGAGAAAAATCACTGAAAAACAACTACTTCAACAATATCAAAATGCTATGAAAAAATACAACGGCGAAAAATTCGTGAAAATCTTCACCTCAGGTAGCTTTCTAGATGAAAAAGAGATATCCAAAAAGGTTAGAAAAAAAATAATAACTGATCTCTCTCAAAAAACAGAGAAAATATCGGTAGAATCTCGTCCAGAATACATAACTTCAGAGGTTTTATCCGATATAAAAAACATAGAAGATTTAAACCGGTTTGAAATCGGTGTAGGACTCGAAACAGCCGATGATTCTATCAGAGAAAAATGTATCAACAAAGGTTTCACCTACCAAGATTATAAAAAATCGGTTGAAAAAATCAAAAAATATGGATTCGACCTTAAAACCTATGTCTTAATCAAACCTCCTTTTATCACAGAAGAACAATGTATACAAGATGCCGTTGGTACTGTTGAAAAAATAAAAAATTTTACAGATACCATTTCTTTTAACCCAGTAAATGTACAGAGAAATACTGTTGTCGACTTTCTCTGGAGACGTAATCAGTATCGACCTCCGTGGCTTTGGAGTATAATACAAATTTTAAGAGAATCAAAAAAAACTGTAGATGAAAATGTTTTATTGAAATGTGATGTAGTCGGTGGCGGTAAAAGACGTGGGGCGCATAACGATGGAAATTGTGATCAAAAAATTTTGGAAGCTATAGCAGATTTTTCTCTTAGTCAAAACATAGAGGTTTTCGAAAACATTGACTGTGGTTGTAGAGAAAAATGGTTTAGTCAACTTGAAATAGAGCCTCTTAGCTTTGGTTCAATAATAGATATAAAATAAAAAAAACATAGTGTTTTCTTCATGGTGAAAATAGAAAAAGATGAAACAATTGCCTTTGTAGATTCAAAATACAGAAAATATCTGATAAACACAAGTTGGAAAACCGACCGATACAAAGGTATTGGAGTTATAACACCTCATGACTTTGTTGGAAAAAAATATGGAGCCCAATTGGAAATTGGTAACAAAAAATTTTGGCTTCTACAACCCTCTATGCAGGATAAATTACAGGGTTTGAAACGGAAAGCACAGATTATAACATCTAAGGATATCGCTCAAATAATTGTTCATTGCTCCATTGAACCAGGAAAAAAAGTTTTAGAGGCAGGTATAGGTTCTGGTTCTCTTACCATAGCTTTAGCTAGCATTGTGAAACCCAACGGCAGAGTTTTTTCTTATGATATAAGACAAGATTTCATAGAATTCGCTAGGGATAATCTAAAAAAGGCAGAGTTGGAGCAATATGTTGAAACTAAAAAACGGGATGTAAACCGGGGTATAGAGGAAAAAGATTTTGATGCAATAATACTTGATATCCCTGATCCATGGAAGACGATAAAACACGTCTATAATTCTCTTAAAACTGGTGGATATCTCTGTTGTTACTCGCCCTTAACCTCCCAAGTTGAAAAAACTGTTGAAGAAATAAGAAAACATAGGTTTATAGAAATTGAAACCTTTGAAAACATTCAACGTAAAATGATGGTATCTGATAGAGGAATGCGCCCCTGTTTCAACATGCTTGGTCATACAGGTTATATTACATTTGCTAGAAAAGTAGAATAGACAGATTTCTTCAAAGTTCTGTAAGATCAAGTTCACCTTCGTATCTATCAACCATATGTGGAGAATTTTTAGCGAAATCACCTGTCCTTATATAAATCACCATCTGTGATGTTATATATCCTAAAACAGTCGAAAAAAATGCAGAGGTAAAAACTTTCATCCCTCCAGTATTAGTCTTTCTTGCAATTAAAAGATTTATCATAAAACACTCAATCAACCATGATCGAGTAGCGGTTTTAACAATTGGTTTACTCCAGTTAAATATTTCTTCAGCAGAAAGAAAACCATTTTTATTTTTATCTTTTTGTTTTTCAAATAGGTTATCTTTTAAACCTATTGATAAACTTTCAGTCATCGGGAAACCGATAAATAAATCAGCTAAACCGACATTGTCCTCTTCTGTTAAGGCCACTAAAACCCTTTTTTTGTTTTTAAGATCTTCTATTATTCCACCGCTGTAACAACAATCAAAAATTATAAATTGGCCATCAGCACTGATTTTAGAAAACATTTCGTTGAGTTCGTCATCTGTTATATAGTTGTGAAGAACTCCGTTTTTGTTTCTATAGCAGTTATATGGATCTATCGTCTCATCAAATTTATCGTTTTCATCTAATCCAATATTTGTGTCGTTTGCTGTATCTTGAACTTTACTTCCATGACCCTGCCATGAAAACAAAAAAACATCGTCTTCATCAACTTTATTCGTCATCTCATCAAATGCATTGGTAATATTTTTTATAGTTGCTTGTTCGTTTAATAATAAGATAACATTTTCCTTCTTCCAGTTTTTAGCCTCTATTAGTTCGTTATAAAAAATTTTGAGTTTCCAATCTGCGAATGAAGGTAGAAATTTTGGGATATTTAGTCTTGAATCATTATATTTTGAACATGCTGCAATTATTGCATAATATTCTGTTTCATTGTTTGTACAGGTGTTGTCAAATAATTTTTCTTCATTTGTTCCTTCAGAGACCGTTGGTATAACGGTGATAATCAATATTGTTATCGTCAAAAAGGCAAATATTTTTTTCATCACTTCCCCTATATCATTTATCTGAATATATATAAAACTATTCATATAAAACGGTTGGAGCCGTCAAAAAAAAGCTTCTATCCTTAAGTTTCAGCTAAAGATTTACTCCACGTTGATTTTGATAATTCCCACTCTTTTTATCGTACAACTCAGAGGGAATAGATTCCATGTTTTCAAAAACTATTTGACAGAATCTGTCACCGATAGGAATAACGATTTCTTCATCGCTAGCATTAAAACAACTAATAGTCAAAGTCCCATGGAAACCAGCATCGACCTTACCAAAAGAAGCCATTACACCTTTACGGGCATAACTACTCCTCATCCACAACTGAGCCGATATCTGATTTCCCATCTTCACAAACTCTTTGGTACTGATGGCGAACCATGTTAAACTCGGAATCTCCGCATCTCCATTTTTTATATGTTCATCTGTTTTTTTGATATAAACTTCTTCTACTGATAGATCATATCCATTTGGCGTCAAATTTTTAGGTTTAAAAGGCTCAATCCCAAGTTTCTCTTCTTCTATAAGTTTTTTTATATCTTTATCTGAAAATACACTCAAATTTTTTTCCTCCTATAACAACTATTAATTTTACTGATTTTTGATTGTAATGCTTTTTATTATCACATCTTCCTTAGGCCAATCGCTTTTTCCGTATTTAGTTGTAGTTTCAACCAAAGCAATACTTCTAACTACTTCCATACCTTCTATAGTTTTACCAAACACTGCGTAATTTCCATCAAAAAATGAGTGATTACCATCGCAGATAAAAAACTGGCTGGAAGCACTATCTTCGTAACTTGATCTTCTAGCCATAGATATCGCCCCGTCGACATGACTGACCTTTTCATTTATTTCAAGATCAATAGTTCCATAGGGGCTCTCTTTTCCTTGTCCATCTGGCGTAAAACCACCACCTTGTATTATATGTGTGTTTGGTTTTCCACTATTTATATTTGCGATTCTATGGAACACAACCCCATCATAAAATCCATCATTCGCAAGTTTAACAAAATTTTTAACTGTATTAGGTGTTAAATCCTGATAAAGTTCAATTTTAATCGTACCTTTACTTGTTTCTATAAAAGCAATAGGGTTATTTTTATTTCTCATCTTTCCGAATAAATCTTTCAATTTTTCGTCCTTTGTGTCTTTATTAAATACAAGCAATGCAGCGCCGGCTATCGAACCGGTAATCATCATGAGTATAATCAAGACGACTCCAAGTTTGTTCTCACCGAAAGTAAGTGATATACTCTTTTTTTGAATCGATTGAGATCTTCTACTACTTGAGTCTCGCCTTTTCTTTTTAATCATATATTAAAAAAGCTAATACTGGAACCTGTAAATAAGTATTGTCAGAAAAACTATGAATAAATATGATAGATTTTACAATCTATGATACAAAATAATTATCTGATTAACTTTCCCTATTTAAATAAAAATTGATAGTTTCAACTAACCCTATCTTAACTTATTTAAACCCCTTCAACTTTAGAAAAATGATAGTGCAAAAATATAATACTTTTAAATCAAAAAGGCAGACTAATTTTTCTGTTTCAGAAAAACCTAATACCAATCTATGTGGATTATGCCGAGGGACAAAACTCCTCTGCGGTAGAGAACGCTGCCCAGTTCTTGTTAAATTCCATTCTAGAAAAAAAATTAAACCACATATAGATAAACTAAAAATCGGTGGATCATCACCACCAAGTGTTTTTGTAGGTAGATATGGCTACCCTAAAGTCTCGGTGGGTCCAATGATACCTCCAACGATGGGTGACACCTCAGTCATAGATACCCCTGAATTGTGGCTTGATAGAAGCATAGATGAAATCGTAGATTTCAGAAGTATGCTGGTAAGAGGTAAATACAACGTAGATGTACACGACGTAGAAAACCGTAATAAAAATGTGGAATTTACCAGAGAGCTAGCGATGTCAGAAAAAAGTGTTTTCACTGAAGCCATATTCAACAAAAAACCTCGTGGAAAAATAAAGTTTTATGATAACGCTCAACCACATGGACCTTCAGCCCCTCTCAAACGTTTCCAGATATCTAACCCTCGCTGGGAGAGACACGTAGAAAAAGCATATTATGACACTGATCTAAAAGCCAGGAATGCAGTAATCAACCTTTATGAAGATGATGTCAAAATTTCACAAATACAAAAAGCTTTTAGCGTAGGATCGTTCGGTGAAGGAAAATATCGACGTTTCGTTCCTACAAGATGGAGTATCACTGCTGTTGACTCAATGCTCGGCAAAAGCCTACGTGAGAAAACAAAAACACGAAGATGGATAAACGATTTCCGGGTATATTCCCTTAACCAGTTTGACAACCGATGGGTTATACTGATGCTTCCTTCGGAATGGCAATACGAACTCATCGAAGCATGGTATCCAAACACCACTTGGAATCCCTACGGTAAAAAAATACATATTTTTAACAGCTACGAGTTCTACGAAGGACGTAAAGATTACGCCGATATCGGAGGCTGCTATTATGCTGCCCGTCTGGCTGTAAACGAACTTCTTAACAAAGAAAGAAGACAGGCAGGATGTGTAATTATGAGGGAGGCTCATCCTGGATATATTATGCCTGTAGGAGTTTGGAATGTAAGAGAAAGCGTCCGTAAAGCATTAAAGCAACCATGCAGAAGATTTGGTACACTTGACCAAACATTAAGTTTTATCTCTAAAAAAATGGATATACCTATGGATCGCTGGATTAAAAATAGTGCTTTACTTAAACATCGTTTATACCAAAAAAGACTTGAAGATTTTGTATAAAAAAAATTGTTTTTGTGTGCTAATTTTATGGTAAAAATATCTGAAATAAAATGTAAAACAGCTTTATCTGAGTCGAAACTACCTGGGCTTAAATATTCTTTAAATCCATATACCGGCTGCGAGCACAGCTGTATATATTGCTATGTCCCCAATGTAACCCATGTATATAGAAATAGATGGGGAAATTTTGTAAAAATCAAAAAAAACATCCCAGTTGTACTTTCTAAAGAACTACGGAAAAAAACTAGGGGGAGAGTTGGTGTTTCAACAGTTACAGATCCATATCAACCAATAGAAAAAAAACAACGGATTACCAGGTACTGCCTTGAACAACTTTTAATGCATGATTTTCCAGTTTGCATTCAAACAAAATCTAAACTTGTGAACCGGGATAAAGATCTAATAGCTAAGTTCAACGACGCTGAATTGATGATAAGCATTGGCACACTTTATGATGATGAACGACAAATCTTGGAGCCTTTTTCTTCTACAATCCAAGAAAGAATACAGATTTTGAAACATTTTTCAGATACAACAATCACCACATCTATCTTCTTTGGACCTATATACCCAACAATTAAACCATCTGAAATCTCCAAGATTGTTAATAGATTCAAAAAATATGATGTTTCTAAAATCATGATTGATAAATTCAACTTAAAACCTGGAATTTGGGAAAACATTAAAGATAAAGTAAAAGAAGAAGAATTGTTGAATAAGTTTAAAAAAAATATTAACGACAATGATTTTTATCGAAGGATAAGAGAAGAGTTTATCATCGAAACAAAGAAAAAAGACATTGAATTTACTGATGCATTTTGACACCGAAACAGAAGAAAAGTTGTTTTTTTCAACAGATAAATCTTCTTTTTGTTATATCTCCAACAATTTTGCTAAAGAATAAATTATATGTAATACATTTATAAATAAAACATTATTAAAAGAGATATATTTAAATATTATCAGAGTTATAGAAAACCAACGTAAAAGGAGAAATATCTGAGCATGATTAAAAAAACAAAACTTTTTTGTATAATATGTGCAGGAATAATGCTTCTAACTTTTTTAAGCCCTACAACTGTCTCATTACAAAAAGACGAAGAAAATAAAAAAATAGCTATTAAGACCAACTTTTTCACAGGGTTAGGTGTACAAAAATCTTCTGAAGATTTAACTAAAGAGGAAGCAAGGGAGTTAACACAAATACTGATGAAATATGATAAAGCCATGGAGCAAAATAATATTAACCAAATTAAAAAATGTGAATCATGGCTAAAAGAAAAAGGAATTCTAAATAATAACCAATTAAAAATTTTAAGACTTTTAGATAGGTATCAGTGTTCTTCATCTGTTACATCAAATGGCAACATTTCTGAATCTAATTGTATTTTCAGTGCAAATGGAAACGGTTTCATGTATTTCCCTATAGAAAATCAAGTCATCGAATGGATAGAAGAAAATGCAAAAGAACAAGAAAATGTTATCGCAGGATTTGTCGTAATATTGCTTTTAGCAGTATTCTTTTATGTACCCGTTATGCTACTTACACATTTGATACCTTTTAGGATTGCAATGCCTCATGCACAAGTAACACTTGACAACGGCAGCATGAACGTTGGAGATCAAGATGTTTCTCCTCCAATAAAAGTCAACCTAACTTCTTTTACAGGTATAACCATAAGTACGCCAAAGATGTCATTTGGTAACGAATCACAAGAAAACAATGAATCTGATGAAAGCAGTGCTTTTCTTTATGTTAAAGGATATGC
>JAZKSG010000025.1:0-19794 GCA_036626215.1 Thermoplasmatota archaeon | reverse complement strand
CTAAGTTGTAGCATTCTTCTATTTTCTCCTGTAAACTTTTGAAATAGTTTTGTATATCTTTGCTTGCTGCTAGATTCCTGGAAAGTTCCTCACCCATAGTCTACAGTCCTAAAAAATTTTTAACAAACAGTCTCAATGTAATACAAAAAAATGTTTTAAATCTTTGTATCACCAAATCTCTCCCTCTGTTTTTTTTGTTGCCTATATGCCTCTGTTGAAATCTATCATAGTAACGTTTCCAGATTTTAGATCCATAATTGGGAGTTTACCTGGATCTGGGACAAAATTCATCATTTTTTGATAATCAGTTTGTTCCTGCCAACTAGAGGCATTTATAAGAGTCACTCCTCGGTATTTTCCTATGGTAGCTAGATGTACATGTCCTGTTACAAAGACATCTGGAACACGATCTATAACCATATAATCTGAATGCTCTGGAGCTAAAGGAGTAAAACCTCCATATGTTGGAGCGAGATGATGTTTCTTCATCATAGTTTCCATGATTTCAACAGGTTTGTCGTATTCTAAATGTTGAATATTAGTTGAAAAATCCAGAAGACTTTGACCATGATACGAAAGTATTTCAACGCCATGAATTGAAAAATAACAAGGATTACCTACAAATTTTATGTTGCAGCCAGAAAACAGATTTTGTATCTCTTCTTCAAATGCTGGCTGAGGTTCTGCAGGACGAACAGCATCATGGTTACCTGGCTGCATAATTATCGAGATATGGTCAGGAATTCTTTTTAATTCTTCAGCTAAAGCCTCATACTGCTGATATACATCTTTAATAGAGAGTTCCTCTTCTTGATTTGGATATATCCCGATTCCATCTACGACGTCGCCAGGTATAACCAAATATTTGATTTTACCTGCTACATCTCTCTGACGGCTGTTACCTATTTCTCCATTTATCCATCTGATAAAACAGTTCCATTGTTTTTCCATAAATTTTTTGCTACCGATATGTATGTCAGAAAGAAAGGCGGCATAGAGTGGTATTTCTGCTCTATTCTTCTTTCTTTGTATGCTAACGTCAGGAAAAACAATATTTTCTACAAGTATTAAATCCCCGTGTTTACTTAGCTGACCTTTGATCCCGATAACTTCATCTAAAACTACTTCCTTAGCTGTAGAAAGTAACCCCCGGTCTTTTTTGAGAACAATACATTTGGCTACGCCAGATTCATCTTCCAATTCGATAAAACGATGTCCGTTACTTGTATTTCTAACTTCTTTTACTATACCTATTATCTGAAAATCTTTTACCCCGTTTTTTCCTACACGATTTATAGGTATAACATTGGCCATTTCTCGTCGTTGACTACGAATTATTTTTCTTAATTCTTCATATCTATTGGCGAATAAACGAGCAAAATCATCGGTTTTTCCTTCACAGACACTGTTACCTGTGATATCCTTAAAGATTTTGATTTCAGAGTCATATTCCTTAGCTTTTGGTTTCCAACTACTTTTAACTGTTTCTGCCTTCTCTGAAGAAGAATCTTCTGTCGAAAAATCTATCTTACGAGATACGTCTACACTTAATGCATCTTGGTCTACTTCGCAGATAGGTTCCAAAACGTTAGTGTTTTCCAACGCCCCCATAACACTGTTTTTACTCTCGCTTTTAACGTTGTTAGAATCCTCTATCTTTTTTACATGATCCAACGTTAAAACAAAAGGATATTCTTTCAGATTTTTAGTGAGAAAAGATGTAAATTTTTGGGGTTCTTCTTTGGACATAATATATTCTAATGTATCCGGTTGAATCAAGGTGCCATGCGATGAAAATGACTCAATTATTGATTTCATTACATCCTTCCCACAAAAAAATATCGAAATATGATATTCAATATCTCTCTATAAACATATTTTTTGTTTTTGACCGACAAAAAAGTATATTGAAAATCAGGTTTTTTAGAATTACGGTCAAATCAATTTTATCTTTTCAAATAAGTAAAAATTGGCTATTTCCCTGATTTCTTTTCAGAAAAAGATATAAATTAGGAAAAACTAACATAATATAACAGGAATAAAGGAGTATTCATATGATTAGTCTCAAAATATACAAACAAGGAGAAGATACCCTTATAGCGGCTTGTGACCTAAAACTCATGGGTAAAGAGTTTACAGAAGGAAAGTTCATTCTAAATGTTTCTAAAAAATTCTATGAGGGGGAGCATGTAGATATAGATGTCCTTAAAAAACATCTAGAAACTGCTACAATAGCAAACCTAGTAGGTGAAGAAACAATTAACTTCGCCGTTGAGAATGATTTCATAGACGCTGAAAATGTTTTAAAGATAAAAGGTATACCTCACGTCCAGATGGTAAAAATGATTTAATTTTTCTCTATTTTAGAAGAATTTTTTTAAATTTTTGATTATATTATCATAGTGGCTTCCTTTCCAATAGACTTTATCGCATTTAGGGCAATACCAAAATTTCTCCTGTTTATTGTAAACCTTGATTGGAACTTTTTCTTTTATTTCTGTTTTCTCTATTTTTTTTACAGAGGTGTTACAGACGGTGCATCTAGAAAGTAGTTTGATTTCATCTTTGTTAATATTGATAGAGGATATTACTTTCTTTATTTGTTTATCTAACTTTATAGAATCGATTTTAATAATTCCAACATTGTTTCTTCTTGCTCTCCATACTAGTTCTTTATCTCGGGTTAACAATGTTCTTTGTTCATTTTTGGCTATATCTATAATTTCTTCGTCGGTAACCCCATCTTTCGCATAAAAGGTATCGAAACCAAGTATCCTTAGCCATTTAGCTAAAGAACCCAACATTTGGTCACATAGAAACTTCATTTTTTAATCAAGACTTTTCTTAATTTTGTAATGGAACAAAAATCCTTTTCCTAATGATGAAATGTTTACGATTTGGAGTTTTATTATTTCGTCTAAATTTTTTATTCCTTCTCCTTCTGCAACTGTTGGTGTGTTTGCTCCACCGATAACTATAGGTGCTATATAGATATATAAATCATCGCAAAGTCCTTGTTTTAGAAAGTTCCATATCACGGTACCCCCTCCTTCAACCATCAGATTTCTTACGTTATATTCATTGTAGAGTATATTCAACAATGATTTTAGATCAATCAATCCTTCATCGTTTTTTCTGCATTGTATAACTTCTACGTTTTGGTTATACTTTTTTTTACAGTTTTCAACTGTTGCTATCAATGTTTTAGCTTGTTCATTCACCGCTAAGTAGTCTTTTGGTGTTCGACATTTTGTATCAAGTATAACCCGGATCGGATTTGTTACTCTGTTTACATATTTCTGTTTAACAGTTAGTTTAGGGTTGTCATTTAAAACTGTGTTTATCCCTACTAATATGGCGTCGTTTTTGTTTCTCAGCTGATGCATCCTTTTTATGTCTTCGTCCGATGAAATACGGAGTTGTTCACCTGTTGGTTTCGCTATTTTTCCGTCAGCGGACATAGCGCAGTTTATAGTGATTTTAGGTAACATAATTACGATTTCTCAACCTGGATAAAGAGGGCAGTCTTTTTTCTCTTCAGGGCAATATCCTTTAGTTTTGCAGGTGGGTCCAGCGTTTTTAAAAATTGTGGAAGCTTTCTCCTTAACCAATTTAAGCATTTTATTTGCAAGTTTCCTTATCTCCCATTGAGCATGCATACAACATCTTAGTTCAAAAAAGTTCAATAAACTTCTAGCGTTCATAGTAACAATGATATTGCTACAGGTTGCATTGGGAAGAATAAATCTACTATCCTCGGCGGGTACACCCATCTCTAAAAGTTTGTTGTATTCCTCCCAGATTTTTTCCATTGTCTCCTCATAAGCCTTTTTCAACTCTTCATCTTTGGCAATCTTTGGAGGAGTAACATAGTTTGGTTTTTTAAGGTCGACATAGCGTTGACTTTGTTGAGCATAGCTAGCGATTCTATGGCGGACAAGCTGATGAGTCAAAGAACGGCTTACATCACTAATTGCAAATGTAAAGCAGGTATGTTCCACAACGCTAGTATGGCCAACATTCATAACATGTTCAAGAATATTTTTCAACTCTTTATCAGAGCTTTCATCTAGCTCCTCAGGTTTAGTTTTGCTATGTGTAAGTTTAGCTGCCATAGCTGGAATTTTTTCAGGATTGGGTGTAACTCCAATAAGTTCAACATTCATCTTTCAATTTAACTCCTTTAACCACTGTATAGAATATGGTTTTATTATTTTTAAGGCGAAAATCTTAAAAAGATTTAAAAATTCCGAAAAAACCATAACCTTTTAAAAAAAGAACGGGATTACCCGTGCGGTTTCAAATAAACCGAGGAGGTAAAAGAAGAGTATGATCGCGTTTATAGTTACATTTGTCACCTGTTTTATACTATATCTATTTTTAACTACAGGTAGTGCAACTGAAACATCCAACATTTTTAGTCTTTGGAGTATACATGAAATAATAGCAGGTGTAATCTTATCAGCAATAGCAGGTTTTATAGGCAGGAATATTTTTGTTAAGAAAAACTTGAGGATGTTAAACCCCGTTAGATGGGTAGCATTTATAGCTTATGTAATAGGTCCCTTTTTTTGGGGTATGGCTAAGGCAAATCTTGATGTTGCTTATCGTGTTATAACCGGAAAAATAAATCCTGGTATTGTAAAAATTTCTCCAGGTCTGAAGAGTGATCTTGGTACCACTATGCTGGCTAACTCAATCACTTTGACCCCTGGAACATTAAGTGTGGATGTCGATGAGGATAAAAATGATTTGTATATACATTGGATTAATGTTGAAAAGGAAGCAATAGAAGAAAAACCTGTAGAATGTGAAAAAGTATGTGGTAGTTTTGCAAAATGGGTTAGGAGGATTACTGAATGATAGAGATGTTTGATCCTACATATCTGATAGTGTTAGGGGTGTTACTTCTTTGCATAGTTATAGCTTTGATTAGGGTGATAAAAGGACCTACAGCGCCGGATAGAGTAGTAGGTTTGGATACAATAAATACGATTGTAATCGTAAGTCTTGTAATATTTGGTTTAGCTGCAGGATCGATAATTTATATTGATGTCGCCATAGTTTATGCGTTGTTGTCATTTATTTCAACATTGTTTATAGCTAGATACCTTGAAGGAGGTGAACTATAGTTATGATAACAGAGATTATAATTTATGTTTTACTCGTTATAGGGGTTTTTTTCAATCTTTTGGCAGCTGTAGGTATACTTCGTTTTCCTGATGTTTATACCCGTCTTCATGCTGGGACAAAATGTACTACTTTCGGTTCGATTTTTATCATTGGATCTGTAATTCTTTTAGGTCTTAAAACATGGTACTTTGGAGATGTCGGTGGCTCAGTTTTAACAATACATGCCGCCGCTGCATTGTTGGCTATCCTTCTCACTAATCCAACTGGTGCGCATGCTATAGCACGTGCTGCTCATAAAAGTGGTGTTAAACCAGTTCAGTCTGTAGTAGATGATTTAGAAGAGGAAAAAGCTGAAACCAAAGATAAAAAAAGTGAAGATGATCAAGAAAAAAATTCAGAAAATGAAGAGGAGGAAGAATAGAGATGGATGAACAAATTTTGATTAACCTTATTCATATTGTTGTTCCCATACTGGTGGTAGCAGCTGCGGTTGTAGCAGTTTTGTTGAGAGATTTGATTGCATCAGCTATAGCAGTTGCAGCTATGAGCCTTCTTTTGTCTTTAGAATTCTATATTCTTCAGGCGCCTGATGTAGCTATCGCTGAAGCTGGTGTAGGTGCATGTCTTACCACAGCTATTTTGATAATAGCTATAAGGGCAACTAAAAGGATTGAGGAGGAGGTGTAAAAAATATGGAACTCAGAGATACGGCCGCTGTTTTATTCCTGGCTATAATAACAGTTTTCTTTGTCTTCGTGGGGTTGATGATGCATCCTTTTGGTATGCCAGATGAAGTCAGCATGGATCAGCAAATAATTGACAACACCCAGAGTGAAACCGGTGCCAATAATGGTGTAACTGGTGTTGTATTCGACTACAGAGGTTTTGATACTCTAGGTGAAGCCACAGTTCTGTTTACCGCTGTTGCAGGTGTTATCATGATTTTCAGGAGGTTTAAAAAATGACAGGTATGTCTAAAATTGTGAAAACCATTGCAAATATTGCTTTTCCTTTTACTCTTATATTTGGCTTGTATATTATTGCTCATGGTCACCTTACACCTGGTGGAGGCTTCCAGGGTGGAGCTGTAGTTGCTTCAGCTCTTGCTATGTTGTTGATAGCTCATGGTTCTCCATGGGTGCTTAATAAGGTTAAAAAGAAACATCTTTCAGCTTTTGAAAGCATAGGGGCTTTAGGTTTTATTCTTCTTGCTTTATCTGGTTTGTTTGTCGGAGGAGTTTTTTTCAAAAATTTTTTGACAGGGAGCTCTATATTTGGTGAAATCCCAGAGAGACTTTCTACGGCTGCTAATTTCAACACAGGTGGAGTTATTCCATTGATGAATTTTGCTGTTGGTTTAAAAGTTATAGCGGGTTTGTTTGCTATTGTACTTGTGATGGCTTATGCTACACGTGACAGCAGTAAGGAGGTAAAAAGATGATTGAAAATGGTATTTATAACATTCCTTTTATTGCGGTTGCGGCATTGGTTATAATTGGCTTGTATACGATTATTTTAAGGAAAAACCTTATCAAGATTGTTATTGGAGTTACCATTCTTGAATGTGGAGTAAACTTGTTTCTTATAACTCTTGGTTTTAGGAAAGGTAGTCTTGCACCTATTTTTACTAGTAATCCTAACCCTGAAGGGGTTATGTCTAGTCCTGTCCCTCAGGCTTTGACACTTACAAGTATTGTTATAGGTGTTGCTGTTTTGGCTTTGATGCTTTCTTTGGTTATACATCTTTATCGACATTACGATACTCTTGATGCTACAAAACTTGGAGGTGAAAAAGAATGAATTTTGAACAGTTTATTCAGTTGATGGTTGATCATTCACCTGCCTTGGTGGTAGCAGTACCATTATTAGGTGCGTTTCTCACTCCGTTGGTTAGTTTTATAAATGATAAAGTTAGAAATGTTTTCGTTTTAATATTGCTGTTATTTAACAGTTTCATCGTTTTTCTACTGTCTCATGATGTTTTTACAAATGGCATCCATACCTATGTTTTTGGCGCAAAAAATCCTTCCTCGCCGGTAGTACGTATATTGTTTGAGGTAGATGGCATTAGTGCATTCATGGCTATTATTGTGACTATCATAGCATCGGTGGCAGTGCTATACTCTTGGGGGTTCATGGAGAAACAGACAGGTCTTGACAAATACTATACTTTGATGTTGTTGATGACGGCAGGTATGCTTGGAATGGTTTTAACAGGAGATATGTTTAACTTTTTTGTATTCCTTGAAATAACATCTATTTCCTCCTGTGCTTTGATTGCATTTTGGACTAACAAAGGAAAGTCTATAGATGCAGCTTTGAAATATATCATTGTGAGTACAGTTGGAGCTCTATGTTTCCTTTTCGCAGTAGGTATCATGTATGGACAGTACAACGCTTTAAATATAGCGGTGTTAGCTGACTCGATAACTTTTGGTTTTCTTGATAAAATGGCGTTAGTTCTGATTTTTGCTGCTCTTGCAATGAAAGCAGGGCTTGTACCTATGCATATGTGGCTACCTGATGCATATGGAAGAGCGCCTTCTTCTGTAAGTGTTATGTTGGTTGTGGCTACTCAGGCAAGTCTTTATGGTGTGTTCCGTATGATTTTTACGCTTTATGGCTCTCAGCTAAGTGAAATTATAGGAAAAATTTCAATAGATTTGAGTCAGGTGTTATATGGACTCATAGTATTGTTAGCGTTGTTTACTATAATTATTGGGGTGTTGATGGCGGTTAAACAAAACGATTTAAAACGAATGATTGCTTTTGCTGCTCTTGCAGAAATAGGTTATATGTTTCTAGCTGTAGGGGCTTCTTTATCCAATATTGGTACAACTGCTGGAATAACTGTTTTAACACAGACTGGAGAAAAAGCTCTTCAAGGTGGATTATTTCACATTTTTAACGATGCATTAGATATTGGTTTACTGTTTTTGATAGCGGGAGCCATATATTATACAACAAGAGAAACTTCTTTGAATAAGCTAGGGGGGTTAGCTCGTAATATGAAATATACAACTGTGTTTTTCATCATTGGTTTACTCGCTGTTTCAGGTATGCCCCCTATGAATGGTTTTGCATCAAAACTTCTGATTTATGAATCGGTTTATGCTATCAATCCTATTCTTGCGATAGCTGCCATATTGGGAAGTATACTACTTCTTGCGACTTTTGTAAAAGTGTTTCACTCTATATTTCTTGGTCCAAAAATTCCATCTTTAGAAAAAACCAAGGAGGCTCCAAAAAGTATGTTGGCGGCTATGGCTGTTGTAGCAGGTATCATAATATTCTTTGGTTTATTTCCTGAAGTAGTACTTAATAACATAATAGAACCAGCGGCTGATGCATTAATAAACCATGGTGAATATCTTAGCTGGATTACCTCAGGAGGAGGTGTATAAAAAAATGTTGCCTTTTGAAGCATTTCTTGAAACACTAGAAACTGGTAGTGGTTTCTGGAATCCATTAGTATGGGTTACTGGAGTTGTAGTGGCTTTACTCATCGCGTACATAGTTCGAGGTTATGGCAACAAAGAATATAAAAAAGATACAGATCAAACCCAGTCATTTTTATCAGGAAACCCTGAGTACGAAAAAGAGCAGATGCATGTCAAAGGACAAAACTTGTTCTGGGGTTTCACAGAGTCACTTAAATGGGTTTACAAAGCATTAGAAAAGTTTCATACAGGCATAGTGAACGACTACATATTATGGTTTGTGATAATCATGGCTGTATTCTTCATAATACTGGGGGTGTTGTAGAGCTATGGAACTAGTTGAAATACTACAAACAGCGTTAATGATAATACTTGGGACGATAGGGCTCGCCGCTTTCGGAGTAATTTTTGGATTATTGTTCAAAGGTATAGACCGTAAACTTGCGGCGCATATGCAGGGTAGAGTAGGCCCCCCGATAAAACAACCGTTCCTAGACGTAGTTAAACTGTTTACCAAGGAAAACATAGTACCTGAGAATGCTATACCCTGGGTTTTTAATCTTGCCCCATTAGTGGCGTTATCTGGAGCGATATCGATTCTTCTTTATTTACCCATTGTCCCTCAGCCAAACGGTGGCTTAGCGCCTCTTGTAGGTTTCGGAGGAGATCTCATACTTATATTGTATCTTCTGATGATACCTGCTCTGGGTTTAATCATCGGTGGTTTTGCATCTGGTTCTCCATATGCCACTGTTGGTGCGCAGAGAGAAATGGCTACTATGATAGCATATGAGTTTCCTTTGGCTATTATAGCGGTGACAGTTGCTTGGCGTCTAAGTCTTGAAGTAAATTTATCCAACGTGTTTTCTTTTGCAACCATTTCCTCGGCTGCTCCAATTTGGACGGTAGTTGGTCCGCTTGGTTTCATAGGTTTCTTGATACTATTGTTTGCATTGATATTGGTTACACCTGCTGAGTTATCTAAGATTCCTTTTGATACCCCGGAGGCAGAAACAGAAATCGCAGAAGGGGTAATGGTTGAATACTCAGGTAGAAACTTAGGTATGTTCTACTTAGCTGATGGCGTTAAAACCGTGGTGATGGCTTCATTAATAGTAGCGTTGTTTTTCCCGTTTAATTTATCTCCATTGTTTGGTTTAAATGGAATTATAGCGGCTTCTGTTGACGTGTTATTCTTTCTACTAAAAGTATTCTTGGTGATACTATTTTCTGTTACTCTGATAAGAGTAGCTGTAGCTCGATTGAAGATAGATCAAATAGTATATACCTACTGGGTACCTATTACATTGATAGCTCTTGTTGGTCTGATATTTGTGATGTGGGATACCGCTACTCTGTCTTCAACCGGGTTGGGATGGCCTCGAGTTATCGAACTTTTAGGTCTGATCTAAGTTTGCTAAAAGTTTTTACCAATTTTTCTCTTTTTTTTAAACTACTTTTTTAACTACTCATCAAAGATTCATTGAAGATTTTTTGTTTTTTTGAAAAAATATAACAAATATATTAAACAATCTAGACATTTCAGAAATTCAACATTATGGAGTCTATAAGAAAGAGATCAGCGGATAAACAAAGTGTTTTATATTTCCTTGTTCTACCAACTTTGCTTATCTTATTTGGCTACCTGTTTTATCCATATCCTGCTCCCGAGACAGTTGATATTTTGATTTATATCCCCTTATTTTTAGGTCTTATTCTATTATCTATAGGGTTCATAAGATCTTTTTTAAAACAAAAAAATACTGGCAGTACTTTCAAAATATATGGGTGGATTATTTTTGCTTTTTTTTGGTCTACTCAGCCCAAATCCTTGTATTTTGGTGAAGGAGGAGATGTTTTTAATGCTACCGTCTGTATTATAGGTGTATACGTATTGTTTTATCTTGCATATCAGGAATGGATATCAATAAAAAAAGATGATTATATAGGGTGTCTTAACTGGATAGCTGGAGCTTCTGCTATAGCGGGATTAATCTATTTCGGGGTTGAGAAAACTCCTCTTGGTCCTTTCCTGATAGAGATTGTTGCTAACCAAAGTAGCTTACTTCTAAACAGTATTATTGGAGATGTATCAGTGGAAGGTACCAATATTTTTTATAAGGGTAGATATGTGGTCTCTATAATATTTGCTTGTACCGCTATGCAGTCTATGGTTCTTTTCATAGGTATGATTGGTGCTTTGGAAAAAGTTGATATTAAAAGAAAACTAATTGGGGGATTTATTACGGTAGTGCCTATCTATCTATTGAATCTACTAAGAAATGCTCTAGTAGGTTTTCTATTAGCTAAAAATATTGCTGATTTCAACCTTGCTCATAATGTAATAGCAAAAATTGGTTCTTTGATAGCTCTTATCATTATTCTATATGGTTTAACCAAAGTTATACCTGAAATATTTGATGAAATTATTTGTTTAACAGATCTGTATAAACGAGATGGTCCATTAGAAAGATTTATCAAAAAACATTTTTTAGGGGAAAAATAGTATAAAAATGAAATTAGCTGAAGGATGTAAAAAATGGGTTCTTTTACCTTTGATTTTATCGATAGTTTTTACATTTCTAACTGTAATCTCTTTTGTTTTTATTATCTCTTTTGTATTGTTGTTTTTTACTGTTTTGTTTTGGTTACTTACTTTTTCTCTAGTTGTTTTTTTCCGTGATCCAACTAGAGCTATTGGTGAGTATATAGTATCTGCTGCCGACGGAAAAATACAGGAGATTAAAAAAATTAATGATCAGGAAGAATATATCAGGATTTCTACTTTTATGAACATTTTTGATGTCCATGTTAACCGTATGCCTCTCAGCGGTGTAGTAAAAGAAATAAAACATGTCTCCGGTGGATATCTTCCTGCTTTTAAAAAAGAATCCAGTAGAAACGAGAGAGTGATAATTAAAATAGATACCCATATAGGTATGATAAAGCTGGTTCAAATAGCTGGAACACTCGCTAGACGGATTGTATCATATGTTCAAGAAGGAGATAAAGTTGAGAAAGGGGAAAGGATAGGTATTATACGTTTTGGATCCCGTGTAGATCTTTATTTACCTTCAAAAAAAATAGAGAAATTGTTCGTCGAGAAAAATTATAGAGTTAAGGCAGGAGTGGATGACGTTGCCAAGATCTATGATTAGCTTCTTTAGAATCCCAGATTTAATAACCCTAATCAACTCAATTTTAGGTTTCACCTCAATCTTTTTGGCGTATATTGGTGAATTCCACCTGTCTTTTTCTTTTATTTTACTAGCAGTTTTAGGAGATGGTTTAGATGGATGGGTCGCTGGAAAAACTGAAAGCGGGGAAGTAGGAGCTTTTTTAGATTCAATGAGTGATTTAATCTGTTTTGCTGTTGCCCCAGTTTTTTTTGTTTACCTTTTTATACAGGACATTTTTATGGGCTGTCTAAAATGTCATATTTTGCTGGTAGCTGTTTTAACATTTTTCTTTATATCTGGTTTGCTACGTTTATCTTCTTATAATCTGATGAAACAAGAAGGATATTTCACTGGTCTACCCATTTCGTCAGCAGCTATGATAATTATGTTGTTTGTCTATCTAAACCTGGGTTTTTATGTTCTTATAGCTGTGTTATTGTTACTGTCTTTTTCGATGCTTTCTCCCCTTAGTTTTGTAAAACCTGATAAAAAAATAGGTGGAATAGCAGTATTTTTAGTATTCTCCGCTATTATTTTAGGGAAAAATTTTGATTCTGTTTCCCTCTGGTCGTTGTTAATTGCAAATATACTCTATGTTTTCCTTAGCCCCATATATCTCGGTTTTAAAAACATAAAAAATTAATTTCCGATCAAAATACTTATATTAATCGCAACCTTTTTTAATAAAAAGATTTCTAAAGTAATAGGATATTACATGTCGGTTGTTATGGATGATATACCAAAAATTGGGATAACTGGTATGCCCGGTGTGGGAAAAACGCAGACCTTGATAAAGTTAGTTGAATCTCTAGAAGAACATGGATACAATGTGGAAGGAATGGTAACGGAGACCGTTACAGAGGATGATAAACGTGTAGGTTTTACAGTAAAAAACTGGAAAACTGGTGATAAAAAAGTTTTTGCTCATAAAGACTTTGATTATAAAGACAAAGTCGGTGATTACGGTGTAGACGTAAAAGCTCTAAATGAAATCGGTGTACCTGCTATAGATAAAGCAATTAAAAACGATGACGTAGACATAATAATCATTGATGAAATCGGGAAAATGGAAATGCTCTCCGATGAATTCTGTGAAAAAGTAATAGAGGCTTTAGATTCCGACAAACCAATCATTGTTACCCTCCACAAAAAATCTCGTACACCACTACTCCAAGACGTCCGAAGACGCGATGACATGCGGATTTTAGAGGTGACACCGGTAAACCGTAATCTGCTCCCATATAAAATAGAAAAAATAATGGAAGAAAAACTTCCGCCATTATTTTAAAAAAACTCCAGTTTTTTTGTCAAATACCTGCTTATCCTATGAACAAAAAAATAGATAACGATGTTGTTGAACATTCAGAGGGTGACACCAAATTTTTAAGCTATAGTGACAACCATTCAGATAGAGGACCTGCTTCAAAAACAGAGCATCCCTTCTATAATCCTGCTATGGAGCTAAACAGAGATCTATCTATACTTGTCTGCCAATGGATTATAAATAATTCAGACAGAAAGATAGAGATATGTGATGGTTTGTCTGCCTCGGGTGTAAGAGGTTTACGTATAAAAAACGAGATAGATGGAGATTTCAATATAGTTTTAAACGATTGGAACAAAAAATCATATGAATTAATCAAAAAAAATAGAAGATATACCGGTTTAGAACATATAGAAGTCACCAACAAAAACTTAAATACATTACTTTCAGAAAAAAAGTTTGATTACATAGATATAGATCCGTTTGGGACACCAGTAGCCTTTGTTGACTCAGCTATGAGAAGTATAAAAGATCAAGGAGTTTTAGCTTGTACAGCTACTGACACTGCAGCTTTGTGTGGAGTATATCCAAATGTTTCTTTAAGACGTTACGGAGTTCGTTCTTATCACAATTTTTTGATGAAAGAAACAGCGGTTAGAATACTTCTACGTTTTCTTATGAAGGAAGCTGCTAAGCATGATAAAACCATAAAACCTCTATTATCTCATAGTTCTGATCACTATTTCCGTATATATGTTAAAGTTTTGAAAGGCGCAAAAAAAGCAGATAGAGATCTTAAAAAAATTTCAAATATGGATGCAGAGAGATACTTTTTTTCAGATAATAATAAAACAACTTTCGAATCAATTTGGTCCGAAAAAATACATGAAAAAGAGATGATACAGGAGATAAAAAAATATCTACTGAACAAAAAATTGAACACCAAAAATGCTATCTATCAACTTTTAGAGCATCTGGAAGATGAGGTAGATTTCCCCGCTTTTTTTTATTATGTTGATGAAATAACTTCTGCGTTAAAAATTTCTCCTCCTAAACGAAAAACTTTTTTTAGACAGATCGAAAAGGAAGGATACAGGGTATGCCGAACACATTTTAATCCAATTGGTTTTAAAACCAAGGCACCTAAAGAAATTGTTAAAAAAGTTTTCTTGAAAAATCAACCTTAAATTTTTTATCTACTATAGTGTAGATGGTTTTTATTGTGACTAATACAGCTATCACTACTTGGATCAAAACACATATAATTTCTTGAACAAAATTCCACCAGATGGGTCTTTCGTTAAACGCCCCAGGATATTTTTCTTGTATCACCACTTGTCCTAATGGAGAAAATAAAACCTCTTCCTGTTTTTTTATAGAGCCCCCGTCAAAAACATGGTATTCTATGGGTTCTATATAGGGGTCCATCTCAGACATCATCCAGTGACCTGCTTCATGTAGAGGGGTGGTTGCTATTATCGTTGCAGTTGATGTAATAAAGGCAATTAGTATTATTTTCAATTTAAAAAATCTGTATGTTTTATGTTTTTCCCCCATACTATATTTGTTGATAAAAACAAGTAAAATATAAATAGTTTTTTATTAAAAATTGATCGATTGATATAGTTATTATTAAAAAAATGAGAGGCCAAAAATCAAAAAAACTACAACCATATTTACTTTAACAAAAAAAAAGCGTATTACCTACAGCTTTTTTTTTTATTTGGATTGTGAAGCGTTATGTCAAAAAAACTAAGAGTAGGAGTTTTAGCATCTGGTAGAGGTACAGATTTACAAAGTATAATCGATACTTCTGAAAAAGAGATGATTGATGCAACGGTAGAAGTTGTGATTAGTGACAATCAGGATGCATATGCCTTAAAACGAGCAAAAAAACATGATATAAAATCTTTTTTTGTAGATCCTGAAGATAAAACTGTAGATGAACATGAAAAAGAAGTGGATAAAATATTAAGGGAGAATGATGTAGAGCTTTTGGTAGGCGCAGGATATATGCGTATTCTTTCTGAAGAATTTGTAAAAAAATGGTATGGTAAACTAATAAACATTCATCCATCTTTGCTTCCCTCGTTTAAAGGTACAGATGGTCAAGGAGATGCTTTGAACTATGGTGTAAAAATATCTGGATGCACCACTCATTTTATGGATGAACATATGGATCATGGACCAATTATATTGCAGGCTGCTGTAAAAGTAAAAACTGATGATACAAGAGATAGTCTTGCTGACCGAATTCTAAAAGTTGAACATCAGATATTACCTCGTACAGTCCAACTTTTTGCTGAAGATCGTCTCATTATAAAAGGTAGAAAAGTAGAGATAATCATGGATGACAGCTGGAAAGACAAATATGAAACTATACCAGGGGTTCTATACTCTGAAGGTTATTAAATTCAGAATAAACAAACTTGTTTTTTTATGAAAAATACTGAAGAAACTTTCCGATGGTTAAACAAATTCCACAGATTTGGTATAAAACTAGGTTTAGAGAGAATCAGAAAAATATCAGAAAAACTCGGTTATCCTGAAAAAAAATATCCAGTGATACATGTAGGTGGGACTAACGGAAAAGGGACGGTTTGCCAATATCTCAACTCAGTTATACAGAATAACGATTACAATGTAGGTTTGTATACTTCTCCGCATCTAACAGATTTTTCAGAGCGGATAAAGATAAACAATATTCCTATTTCAGAAGAAGAGATAAAAAAACTGATGGATAAAATAAAGCCTATAGTGGAATCATTTTCTGGGCAGAACCAGCCGACATATTTTGAAATAGTTACCGCTATGGCTTTACAGTATTTTGCAGACAAAAAAGTAGATATATCGATAATAGAAGTGGGTTTAGGTGGTAGATATGATGCCACCAATATTGTAACTCCTTTGTTGACAATCATTACTAATGTTTCTCTTGAACATCAAGATAGACTTGGTGAAACAATAGAAGAAATTGCTTACGAAAAAGCAGGTATAATAAAAAAAGATACACCAGTTGTTACAGGAGCAGAAAAAAAAGCATATAACGTTATAAAAGAAGAAGCAGCAAAAAAAAATTCTCCTCTCATAAAAATATCTAAATCCAACTGGAGACGTATTGAACAAAAAAATTGTTTTCAAAAATTTAGAATAAAAACAGAATCAGAAAAATATGAGTTAAAAACCTGTTTACAGGGTTTATACCAGGGGCAAAATCTTGCTCTTGTAACAGCCGCGTTGGAAATACTCCAAGAGAAAAGCTTCCAGATAAAACCTAATTCAATAAAAACAATTCAAAATGTTGTTTATCCTGGAAGGATGGAGATAAAACAAATTAAACCAATGATACTTCTTGATGGGGCGCATAACTCTGAAGGTATAAAAAAATTAAGTGAGACATTAAAAAACGATTTTCATTATAAAAAACTCATACTGGTTTTTGGAGTAATGTCTGACAAAAAAATCAAGGAGATGCTATCTGGAATTATCCATCTGGTAGATACGGTGGTTTTAACTAAACCATCAGTTGAACGAAGTGCCGATCCCTTAGAAATAAAAAAAATATTAGAAAAAATTAATTTCAGAAACCCTATTTTTATAAAAAATGATGTTGGAGATGCGGTTAAATATGCTAGAAAAAAAGCTGACGGAGAGGATTTAATTTGTATAACTGGATCACTTTTTACTGTCGGTGAAGCAAAAAAAATATTTGTTTAAAAAAACACAAAATTTTTTATAAAATAATATATATTTTTTGTGGGGAAATTGAGGTTAGTTATGGCAAAAAATACTATTGTTGATTTATTTAGACAGATAAATAAGGACAAAAAAATTTTATTCATAATTTTAGCTTCTATCTTAATTTCTTTACCTGTTGTTGTTTCTTCAGATATGTTTTGGATGATAACGGCAGTTAGTGTATCCTATTCTTGGGTGATATTTTCATGGGTTATAACAAATAGATCTGTTTTTAGAAAAACCTGGCAGTATTTCTCCGTCTTTGTATTGGTGTTTATAGGAAATTTCGGTTGGTTCAAACTGTTGGATTCAATTGATGTCAAGTTTTTTCCATCTAAGCTTACTTATTTACAAAATTTTTTGATAGCGATACCAGGTTTTATAGCTACCTTAGTAGTAGTTCTGCTGGTTTGGAGGCTTACCCGTCCAAAGGATTTCAAAAAATCTGAAAAATGGGTTGAAATTGTAAAAAAACCTCGTTTTGCTATGTCGATATCTGCCGCTTTTTTCATACAGTACCTTCCAACTGTTTCCTCTCTATTATTAGATAAAACATATATCGTTTCTATCTTTTTTATGGCGTTAGGGTGGCTTTTAATCTCAATAGTTGTAACAAGGATAAGGAGTAAAGTAAAATACTGGCTTCATGGAATAATATTTTTTGTAGCGATGATTCCTATGGTTTATTATTCTCTTGACTGGTCTATCTTTATAGATAATAGTATCTATATGAATTCAATAGGTTTTCTTTTCACCTTTGTATCCTATTTCATACTCTTCGTGTCTTTGTTGTTACTATCAAAACCTAGGTATCTTGAATAAAAATTTTAAAAAAAACGGCTTTCTATTATTTTTTTATCCAAAAAAGTTTATTTTGAAAATACTCTGTCGGACTTTAAAATATAGCTCCAGTTTACTCTGTATACTTCAGCCCAATGCAAAGGTCTATCCTCCTCAATAGTTTCAACGCTTTCACTTCTATATACCTGTTCAAATACAGGGTTTGAAAACTTTTCGTAGTTTTCATCAGTGAGATTGATAACCTCAGTTCTTAAACCTGTTCTTAAAACCTGATCTTTCATTATGTCATCTATCAAAACGTGGGTTATACGACTATAGTTTTTACCGACTCCAAAAAGTTCATTTGAATAATTTGAAAGGTTTTCATAAAGCCATACCTTTATAGCTTTATCTTTTGTAGTGTTAAAACCTTCAGATTCCACCATACGCTCCAATCTATGATCCGATGCTACAACAGTATGATTACGGTTAAGATTCTCTTTTATCCATTCTACAGCGGAGACATCTTCAGGTGTAATGGCTTCATATGACTGTTTCAACGCTACATGAGACGGATAGACAGATATAGCATTAGATACCACTAATAAAAGTACTACAAAACCTAGAACCATTTGACGTTTCTTTAAAATTCTGCTTTTATCAAAAACTGAAAAACTAAAAACTTTTTTTACTTTTTTAGAAAAACCTTGATAGTCTATCTTCAAAAAAATCCCCTGTAGACCAAAGACGGTGACAATGCTTAGAGGAGCCATCAAGTACTCAATGTGTCTATGGGGAAACAACGTCTGGTTGTTGGTAGCCAAAGTAAAAAACAACGATAGAACAACAGCTAGAATCCAACCCCGGATGAACATACCGTTTTTAACATGTAACGTATCCCTGAAACCTGCTAAACCAAAACTTACAACAACTAATAAGGGAAACGAATAAAGAACGGATAACCAGGTGAAACTAAAATTCAACCAGGGCATCTCAAATATGACAAAGAAAATCATAGCTGAAAAAATCAATATCAACGTAACTGAAAACAACAGAACACGTCTTTTCAGGGAGGAATAAGGTTTCTTTACAAAAGGATTCAGACGCCAAACCAATTTAGCCCAAGCGACTCCTTTTTCTTTCAAACTACTAATCTTGTTGTTAAACTTTCTTAAAAACAAACATAATCCAAGTGAAACAAAAAATAAACAATAAAAAGCAGCTATAGTACCAAACGAGTCTAATTGGGCTCCTCCTATATTCAGACCATTGTTCATAAAACTATTGAATACGGGTGTAGCTACAAAAAACCAATAAGAGAAAACAATCACACTAAAAGATAGGAAATACAGTATATCCCGTTTAAACCAACGTCTCCAGTAACTACTGCTACCGTTCTCAAAAACTATTACAAAAAACAAAGTTATCAAATAAAAATAAGTAGTTAGATGATGAGACATAACCAGTAACGTACTAGAAATAAACAAAGGAACAAGATACAAAAAATTTTTTCTGAAACGTACAAACAGAAGTAGAGAAAGCATCATAAAAAAATGACCAATAGTCAGTGGATAGGTATGGCTAGTTTGGTAAACATGGAAAGGCAACACAGCTAAAAACAAACAAGAAAGAAAAGCCACTCTTTTATCGTCTACCAGTCTTTTAACCAGAAAATAAAAAATAAAAACAGTTAAACCACCGAAAATAGGTCCAATTTTAGGCATGATAACTGATACTTCTAACCCAGTGATCCAATGAGCAAAACCAGTAATGGCATACAAAACAGGGAAATAATTATAAGAGCTACCCCAACCGGTATATGGGTTATACCATTGACCGCCGGTTGCTACAAACTTTTCAGAAAGACCAAGATAAATACCAAAATCGCAACCCCATCCTGCATTAGTCCAAGCTGGAAACATCCGGATAAATATAGCTACACCTGTAACTACCAGAACCCAGAAAAACCAACTGTGTATCAAACCATTGATCTTTGATTTAACATCTGCCTTCAACATCGTACATCGCCCCCAAAAGGACTCATAGTTTAAGAAAATAACTAATTATTTTTTTCATCTGAATGCACTCTCTTTAGCAGAAAAAACGACATCAAAGATGTTTTCCACACTTCTATCGACATTGCATCTACGTTGAACGCCAGATGTATCCTTGGCTTTCTCCACATCGTGACAAAGATCAAACTTATTTTGAGGAACAGAAAAAAAAGTATTCTTTTTGTTATGGTACTCTGCAAGGTATT
>JAZKSG010000024.1:0-22017 GCA_036626215.1 Thermoplasmatota archaeon | reverse complement strand
AACTCCTTATATAGATGCGCTTTTAGATTCTGGAGGGGATTTTATTGTTATTCCTTTGCCTATAGCACAATATTTAGGTTTAGAATTGGCGGATGCTGGCTCCGTAAATACAGCTGGTGGAGAGGCAGATTTGTTTAAATCAGATTTGGAGATGGTGGTAGGTAAAGGTAATAACAGGTTTACTTATGAAAACATTGAGATACATATTTCCTCAAGAGAAGACATTCCTGTTTTGATAGGTCGTCATCCTATATTCGAAGATTATGAGATAATCTTCAGAAAAAAGAAGGATCAGGTTATCCTTGTCGACGACTCGGGATAACCCATAAGGTATTTATATAGGAACCCTTATAGCGGGTAGACTGTTTCATAATCCAATTGAGTAGAGTGTAGTATATAAAAATTGGAATAAAAATCTAACAACTTTAAAGAATGGTTGAGTCCTGAGGGCCACGATTAAATTCGTAGGGCCTGTAGCTCAGCTAGGTAGAGCATCTGGCTTTTAACCAGGTGGCCATGGGTTCGAATCCCATCAGGCCCGCTGTTTAGTAAGTGTTGCAAAAAGACATAATGGGGAAAATGTAGATGGCACGGAAGAAAAAAACCAAAAGACCAAAAGTTGATATAGGACGGCATAAGTTAGTGCCTCACCACAAAATTATCTCCAAAGATGAAGAAAAAAAACTTTTAAAAGAACATAATATTGAACCAGACCAACTCCCTAAAATTTTGAAAGACGATCCAGTCGCGGTTTCAATTGGGGCTAAACCAGGAAGTATACTAAAAGTTGTTAGAGAGAGTCAAACTGCTGATGAAGCAGTTGCATATAGGTTGGTTGTTGAAACTAGTAAATAATGAAAGTAATGTTTAATAGCGAGTTTTAGGTGTAATATAAAATGAGGGAAGTTGTTGATGCTTTTTATAAAGAGCGTAGCATAGTAAACCATCAGATTGCTTCTTATAATGATTTTTTAACACGTCGACTGCAAAATATAGTTGATAACACGATAATCGGTGATGAAGAAGAGATGGAGAAAGGTTTTATCTACCCTGAGATAGAGGGTTTTGAGATAAAGCTTGGTAAAATATCTGTTGGTAAACCAGAGGTAAAGGAAGCTGATGGAACCGTGAGAAGGCTTACCCCGATGGAAGCAAGATTACGGGATTTGACTTATGAAGCCCCCTTAACGTTGGAGTTTATACCGGTGAAAGACGGTGTGGAATATGATCCAGAAGAAGTGAAAGTTGGTGAACTTCCTGTAATGCTTAAATCTAAAGCATGTAATCTTTACAAAGATACTGTAGAGGAAGAAAAAGGGCATGAGTTAAGTAAAGAGGAATATAACAAAGAACTTCAAAACGTGCAGGAGGATCCGTTGGATCCTGGTGGATATTTTATAAGTAATGGAACCGAGAGAGTTCTTATCACTGTAGAAGATTTAGCTCCAAATCGGGTTTTGGTTGAAAAAAGTAGAAGATATGGACGGGAGATAGAAGTAGCTAAAGTATTCTCTCAACGAGAAGGATACCGTGCGTTAAGTGTTGTAGAGAAAAAGAAAGATGGAATGTTAATGGTTTCCATCCCTACTACCTATGGTCAGATTCCTTTGATGATACTTTTACGTGCTCTAGGTATGGAGGACGATGAAGAGATAGTTGATGTTATCAGTGTTGATCCTAAGATGAAGCCTTATGTTCTTGCTAACATAGAGGAATGTGCTAATGAATATGGTATAACTTCTAGGGATGAAGCTATAGCTTTTCTTGGTAAAAAGTTTGCAGGTGGTCAAGCAAAGGAATACAGGATAAGGAGAGTTGAGTCTTTGATGGATCGTAATCTTCTGCCGCATCTTGGAAACGAGCCAAGTGACCGTTTCACTAAAGCTATCTTTATGGCTCGTATGGGTATGGCGGTTTTAGAGCTTGCTCTTGGTAAACGTGAACCTGATGATAAAGACCACTATGCGAATAAACGGTTGAAACTCGCTGGAGATTTGATGGAAGATTTGTTTCGAGTGGCTTTTACTGCTCTCTGTAAAGATTTGAAATACCAGCTAGAGAGAGTACATGCCAAAGGTAAAGAACTTCGTATATCTTCTGCTCTCCGATCTGATGTCCTCAGTCAACGTATTCATCATGCTCTTGCTACTGGAAACTGGGTTGGTGGCAGAGCAGGTATATCACAGCTTTTAGATAGAACTAGTAATCTTGCTGTATTAAGTCATCTTAGAAGAGTTACTTCCCCTCTTACTCGCTCACAGCCTCATTTTGAGGCACGTGACCTACATTCTACTCAATGGGGGAGACTATGTCCAAATGAGACCCCTGAAGGACCTAACTGTGGTTTAGTGAAAAACTTGGCTTTAGCAGTGGAAATATCAGAGGGGCATAACGAAAAAGAAGTGGAAAGTGTTTTGCGTGATCTGGGTGTAAAAGAGATCGCTAAGAAATCCACAGGTACAAGGGTTTTCTTAAATGGAGACTTAATAGGAATCTACAGTGGTGGAGGAAAAAAACTCACCAAGAAAATAAGAGGAAGACGTCGTAAAGGTCTTCTTCATAACGAGGTAAATGTAGCATATTATCCAGATGAAGATGATTTAATTGTTAACTGTGATTGTGGTCGGCTAAGGCGGCCTTTAGCTGTGGTTGAAGACGGAGAGTTATTGCTTAAAGATAAACATCTTTCTGATATTCAAACAGGTAGGAAAAAGTGGTTGGATCTTATCAATGAGGGTATCGTCGAGTATATTGATGCGGAGGAAGAAGAAAACACTTTGATAGCGATCAGTGAGGAAGATATAACTGAGGATCATACACATATGGAGATGGATCCGATGTGTATCCTTGGTATAGGTGCATCGCTAGTGCCTTATCCAGAACATAACAGTTCACCTCGTATAACTATGGGTGCGAGTATGGGTAAACAATCCCTTGGTTTTGGTTATTCAAACTATAGAATAAGGCCAGATACCCGTGAACATTTGATGCATTATCCTCAGAAGCCTCTTGTGCAGACTCATTCTACTAAATATTTGAATTTCTCTGAACGTCCTGCTGGTCAAAACTTTATCGTAGCTATCGCATCATACAAAGGATACAACATGGAAGATGCATTGGTTATGAATAAAGCCAGTGTAGAGAGAGGGCTTGCCCGCAGTACGTTTTTCCGTACATATAGCAGCGAAGAAAAAAGATATCCTGGTGGACAGGAAGATCATTTTGAAGTACCTGATCCAGAATGCCGAGGTGTAAGAAGCGAAGAAGCATATGTCAACCTTGGCGAAGATGGATTGATTCTACCTGAATGTGATGTTAAAAGTAACGATGTTTTGATAGGTAAAACATCTCCGCCGCGTTTCCTTGAAGAACCAACTGATTTCCTTACTCCTCAGAAGAGACGTGAAACCTCAGTGACTGTTCAACACGGAGAAGGAGGAACAGTTGACAGTGTAATGCTTTCAGAATCAGTTAATGGTTCACGTATGGTTAAAATAAAAGTCCGTGAGGAACGTATACCCGAATATGGAGACAAGTTTGCATCAAAACATGGTCAGAAAGGAGTGGTAGGTCTACTTGTCCCTCAGCAGGATATGCCGTTTACAGAGAACGGTGTTTCACCCGATTTAGTGATCAACCCGCATGCTATACCAAGTCGTATGACAGTGGGCCATATACTTGAGATGATAGGTGGAAAAGTAGGTTCTCTGGAGGGGCGAAACGTTGATGGAACCGTGTTCAGCGGTGAATCAGAAGATGAACTTCGTAAGGCGTTAGTGGAAAATGGTTTCCATCATCATGGTAAAGAAGTACTATACAATGGAACTACAGGTAAACCTCTGGAATGTGACATATTTGTTGGAAGTATCTACTATCAAAAGCTTCATCATATGGTAGCTGGGAAAATGCATGCACGTAGTCGTGGGCCAGTGCAGATACTTACTCGTCAACCTACCGAAGGACGTGCACGTGAAGGAGGTCTTCGTTTCGGTGAGATGGAAAGAGACTGTTTGATTGGTCATGGAGCGTCAATGGTTATAAAAGATCGTCTTTTAGATGAATCTGATTTAACAGTTAAGTATGTCTGTCAAAACTGTGGACATGTAGCTATATCAGACCGGCATGGAAACCTTAGATGTTCAATATGTGGCGACGACGCGGAGATTTATCCGATCGAAATGAGTTATGCCTTCAAATTGTTGATCGATGAGTTGAAATCATTGGTTATAGCTCCACGTTTAAAACTTGAATCATTAATATAGAAATTTAGGATTAACAAAAAAATATGTGTAATAAAATTTGAAAGGGTTAAAAATTATGCGAGGAAATAAGAATATCACTAAGAAGATAGGGAAAATAAATTTCTCTATGCTTTCACCTCAAGAGATCCGTAAGATGAGTGCAACTAAGATCATCACTGCTGATACCTATGATGACGATGGTTTCCCTATAGCTATGGGGCTTATGGATCCCCGTATAGGAGTCATAGAACCAGGTTTAAGATGTAAAACATGTGGTCTACGTGTTGGTAAAGATAAATGTCCAGGTCACTTTGGCCATATAGATCTTGCTATGCCTGTTATCCATGTAGGTTTTGTAAAAACTATTAGGGATTGTCTTCGTTCAACCTGTCGTGAATGTGGGAGGATACTTTTAACCGATAAACAGAGAAAAGAATTTTTTGAGGAAATTGAGAGATACAAAAGTGAAGGAATAGAAACCAAATATTTATTCAAAAGTATTGTAAAAGAATGTCGTAAAGCCAAGAAATGTCCAAAATGTGGTCGAGAAAGAGGAAAAATAGATATAGATAAACCTACGACTTTTAGAGAAAACGGTAAAAAACTTACTCCTTCAGAGATACGGGAATGGTTAGAAAAAATCCGTGATGAAGATTTACCTCTTTTAGATATAAATAGAGAAGCAGCTAGACCAGAATGGATGGTTTTAACAGTGTTACCTGTTCCACCAGTTACCGTACGTCCATCAGTAACATTGCAATCAGGTGAAAGATCAGAAGATGATTTGACACATAAACTTGTAGATGTAATCCGTATTAACCAACGTCTGCAGGAGAACAGGGATGCCGGAGCACCACAGTTAATCGTTGAGGATCTATGGGAGTTGCTTCAATATCATATTACTACATATCTCGACAATCAGACATCTGGTATACCTCCAGCTCGTCATCGATCTGGACGACCGTTGAAAACGTTGGCTCAGCGTCTTAAAGGTAAAGAAGGGCGTTTCCGTAGCAACCTGAGTGGTAAACGTGTAAACTTTAGTGCTCGAACTGTTATCAGCCCTGATCCAAATATAAGTATCAACGAGATAGGTATACCCATCAAAGTAGCTAAAGAATTAACTGTGCCAGTAAAAGTTACACCTTTTAACAAAGACTGGTGTAAAAAACTAATAAGACAGAAAAAAGAGGCTGAGGAATCTGAGGATTATATTCCTAGTATAAACTATGTTATAAAGAAAACAGAACGGAGAACTCAACGTATTAAGGTAACTGGACGTAACGCTGACACAGTAGCTGAGAAAGTAGAAGAAGGAGCTATACTTGAACGTCAACTTATGGATGGAGACATCACATTGTTTAACCGTCAGCCATCTCTGCATAGAATGTCTATGATGGCTCACAGGGTTAAAGTGATGCCTTATAAAACTTTTAGATTAAATCTTGCTGTTTGCCCTCCATACAACGCTGATTTTGATGGAGACGAAATGAATCTCCATGTTATACAGGGCGAAGAAGCAAAAGCTGAAGCTGAAATACTGATGAAAGTTCAAGAAAATATTCTTTCACCTCGTTTCGGAGGAATCATAATAGGAGGTATACATGATCATATTTCTGGTGCTTTCCTGCTTACACAAAAAGATAGGGATCTACCGTTAGATACAGCTATCGAGATTCTGTCAGCGGCGGACTATACAGAGAAACCACCTAAAACCATAGAGAAAGATGGAAAAAAATATGTTAACGTTAAAGATATTTTTAGTATGTTACTTCCTGATGATCTCAACCTTAAATATAAAGCCAATACTTGTTTTAACTGTGATAAATGTACCGCTCCAGATTGTCCACATAATGCATATGTTATAATCAAAAATGGAGAGCTTCTACAGGGCACTATAGATGAAAATAGTATAGGTGCTTTTGAAGGAAGAATTATAGATCGTATAATACGTGACCATGGTATAGATGCCGGGAGAGAGTTTATAGATAAGGTAACGAGGTTAGCTATAGCTTCTATCAACACTTTTGGTTTTACTACTAGTATAGATGATGAAGATATACCTGAGGAGGCAAGAAGGCAGATCAATGAAGGTCTCGATAAAGCTATGGAGAAAATCCAGGATCTTATTGAGGCCTACGAAGAAGGAGAACTTGAATCGTTACCCGGTAGAAGTATAGAAGAAACATTGGAGATGGAAATCATGCGGGTTACAGGTAAAGCCCGTGATATGGCTGGGGAGATAGCCGGTAAACACCTTGGTTTAGACAACAGCGGAGTTATAATGGCTAAATCTGGAGCTCGTGGATCTATGTTGAATCTTTCTCAGATGTCTGGCTGTATAGGTCAACAGGCGGTAAGAGGAGAAAGAATCCATAGAGGATATGCATACCGTACTCTTCCTCATTTCAAAAAAGGAGATCTAGGTGCAGAAGCAAAAGGTTTTGTAGCCAGTAACTACAAGACAGGTCTTAATCCAACAGAATACTTCTTCCACAGCATGGGTGGAAGAGAAGGACTGGTTGATACAGCTGTTCGAACCTCTCGATCAGGTTATATGCAACGCCGTCTTATCAACGCTTTAGAAGACATAAAGGTTGATGAAGATGGAACAGTTCGTCATTCAGGTGGAGAAATAATTCAGTTTAAATATGGAGAAGATGGTGTTGACCCTACGAAAAGTATCGGTGGAAAAGCAGTAGACGTTGAACGAATAGTTGATGACATAAAAAACGAGGAGGGATAAACTATGGCTAGAAGAAGGAATGTTCTCAAAGAATTTGAAAAATTAGATGGTGTCGGATCTAAAAAAGCTAAAACACTATATGAAGAAGGATTCACCTCGTTAGAAAAAATCGATAAAGCCAAAGTTGAAGGGTTAACCGAAGTTGATGGTATAAGTAAAAAACTAGCTAAAGACATTAAAAAAGAAGTTGAAGAGAAAGTCAAGTTGGCTAAAAAACGTGCGAAGAGAACTTCTACTTTTAAAAAAGAAAAAAAGGAACCGAAGGAACATCAGGAGATAAGGAAAAAGATAAACAAGATATTAGATGATCGTTTTCTCCCTCAGAAGATTAAGAATAAGATAATTGAAAAAGCAGCTGGAGACAAAAAAGTTAAATCAAAATTAGAAGAAATTGTAGAAGCATCATATGAGGAATATCAAGATCATCTCATAGATCCCGCTGAAGCATGCGGTATTGTTGGTGCACAGAGTATAGGTGAACCAGGTACTCAGATGACTATGCGTACTTTTCACTATGCAGGGGTCGCTGAGATAAATGTTACACTTGGTCTTCCTCGTCTTATAGAAATTGTGGATGCTCGCTCTAGTCCTAAGACACCTATGATGAGTATCTATCTGGCAGATGGATACAAAGATGATGCCGATAAAGCAAAACATGTAGCGAATAAAATAGAGACCACCAAGCTTAACGGTATAGCAGATATAGAAACAGATCTCTCAAACCTGTTCATATATGTTAAGCCAGATAAAAAATCGCTTAAAGATAAAGATTTAGAAGAGGAAGATTTGATTAAATCTATAAAGAAAATTAAAAAGGTTGATGCTAAAAAACAGAAAAAAAAGATAAAAGTGATGATGGATCAACCCAGCTACAAAGGTCTTCTTGACGTAGGAGAGAAACTAAAAGGGCTGAAAGTCAAAGGTATCAGTGGTATAAAAAGAGTTATTATTCGTAAAGAAGAAGATGAAGGCTACGTTATATATAGTGAGGGAAGCAACCTTAAACAGGTTTTGAAAGTAGAAGGAGTGGATCCCAGTAAAACTATTACCAACGATATACAGGCAGTAGGCCGGGTTTTAGGTATAGAAGCAGCGAGAAACATGATTATACGAGAGGCGAAAAACACTCTTTCTGAGCAGGGTTTAAATGTGGATTTAAGACATATTATGATGGTAGCTGATATAATGACTGCTGATGGCACCATTAGAGCGATTGGTAGACATGGTGTAAGCCGAGAGAAAGAATCAGTGTTATCCCGTGCTGCTTTCGAGATTACGGTTAAACATCTACTGAAAGCTAGTCGGAGAGGAGAAATCGATAAACTTAAAGGTGTAGCAGAAAACGTTATCATAGGGCAACCTGTTAAACTTGGTACAGGATCTGTTGAACTAGCTATGAAAAGAGAGTCATCGAAAAAGAAGAAAGGGAAAAAATGAGGTAAAAGACATATGGTTGAAGTAGAGACGGTTTTTAAAAATACTGTTAAAAATGGTGAAGTAAAAATAGGTGAAAAAGAGGTAAAACAAGTATTAAAAAATGGTAAAGCAAAAATGGTGGTAATCGCAGATAACTGTCCATATAGTGAAGAACTACAAAACTTAGCTGAAAAAAAGGAGACACCAGTCTATAACTACAAAGCCAACTCTATAGATCTCGGTTATTCCTGTGGGAAAGCATATGCAGTATCATCTTTTGCTGTTTTAAAAGATGGTGGCTCAAATATTTTGAAGATCGTCAAATAATTTTAGGCTGTTTTAAAAAAATGACTGATATCTCCTTATCCAACAAAAACGTTCAGTATATAAACATGGCTAGCCGTGTAACCCAGGCGGATATACTTGATTGTCTTATCAATGATGATCAACTTGTTTTTATCGTTAAAAAAGGACAGATGGGGGCTGCTATCGGTCGGAAAGCTAAACATCTGGAAAAACTTCGTAGTATGTTTAAAAAAAGTATAAAATTTGTTGAGCTGGTTGACGATAAAAAACAGTTTGTGATAAATCTTTTTAAGCCTTATAATATAGAAAAAGTTGAGTTAAAAGGTGATGAAAAAAAACCTGTGGCGAGGGTGAAAGTTAAACCTGGGGATAAAGCAAAAGCGATTGGTAAAAATGGTAGCAACATAGAAACTATTAGAAAACTCGCTAGTCGACACCATAACATAAAAGATGTACAGATAAAATAAAAAAAGCAGTTGTGGGAAGTAGTTCTTTTTTTTCCAATTATTTTTTAAAGTATTTCTTTATTACTGGGGAATAGCAAAAAAAAGGGGGAGCGAAATCTTTGAGGATAAAGAAACATCCCATCTTAGACTTTCAGAGTCGTAAAAAAATTAGTTTTTATTTTAACGACAAAAAAATGCAGGGTCAAGAAGGTGATAGTGTAGCCTCTGCCCTCTACGCTAACGGTGTTAAAAAGTTTTCTACTAGTATAAAATATGAGAGGGATAGAGGTTTTTTTTGTGGTATAGGTAAATGTTCTAGCTGTCTTATGAGGGTTGATGATATACCGAATGTGAGGACGTGTACAGCTCCTCTGAAAGAGGGTTTAAAAGTTGAGAGGCAGAGAGAGTTTGCAGATTTACCTAAAAAAGAGTTTGGAGGACAAGCGAAGGAAGAGATAGATGTCGATGTTTTGGTGGTGGGAGCTGGTCCAGCGGGTTTATCGGCTGCTATAGAGGCTGCAGAGAACAACACGAAGGTTTTGTTGATAGATGAAAATCAGAGAGTAGGTGGTCAGCTGATTAAGCAGACGCATAAATTCTTTGGGTCTAAACAAGAAAAAGCAGGAGCTCGAGGTATTAAGATAGCGGATAAGTTGAAACAACAGATAGAGGAGTATGTAGAAAAAGGTAATGTTAGGTTGATGCTTGATTCAACAGTTATTGGATATTATGAGAATGAAGATGAAGAACATAAACTGGGTGTAGTTAAAAGAGAGGATTATGAAAGCAGTTTGTATGAGGTAAACTGTGAATCTTTGATTTTCGCTACTGGGGCTATGGAGAACATGTTGTTGTTTCCAGGGAATGATCTACCTGGTGTTTATGGCGCTGGTGCGGTTCAGACGTTGATGAATGTATATGGTGTAAAACCTGGTAGAAAAGTCGTTATGGTGGGAGCTGGAAATGTAGGTTTGATTGTAGCTTATCAGCTTCTACAAGCAGGTATAGAGGTAGATAGAGTTGTGGAGGCTATGCCACATATAGGAGGATATCATGTTCATGCTGCTAAACTACGGCGTTGTGGCGTCCCAATCTATACTTCTTGTTCTATAAAAAAAGTTTTAGGTGATAGGAAAGTTGAAAAAGTGGTTACAGTAAATCTTGATGAAAACTGGAAACCAGTAGAGGGGACAGAAGAAACAGTTGATTGTGACACTGTTTGTCTTGCTGTGGGTTTAACCCCTTCTACACGGCTGTTATCTCAGATAGGTGTTGAAAATAGGTTTATATCAGAGGCAGGTGGATATGTAGCGTTACATGATAAAAACATGGAGACCACAGTTGGAAGCGTGTTTGTGGCAGGTGACTCCTCAGGTATCGAGGAAGCGTCGACAGCTATGATAGAGGGAAAAATAGCGGGTTTATCTGCAGTTGATAAAACAGGTTTTGAGATAAAAGATTTTGAAGAAAAGAGGAAAAAGTATAGAGAGGAGATAGAGAGGCTGCGTGCTGGTCCGTTTGGTGAAAAACCTAGGAAGGCTAAAGAAAAAATAAATAAAAACATGCTGAGCTATTTGAAGGAGGAGAAACTATGAAAGACTATGAGAAAGACGGTGTTTTGTCAAAAAAAGATTTAACGTTGCCAGATGAGAAACAGTTAGAGAAAGGTGTAGCGGTTTTAGAATGCGTTCAACGTATACCATGTAACCCCTGTGTAGATGTATGTCCGGTAGAGGCAATAAGTATGGAGGATATTAACGCCCCGCCAAATATAGATTTTGATAAATGTGTAGGGTGTGGTAAATGTGTTGGTGTCTGCCCGGGTCTCGCAATTTTTGTCGTTAAAAGAGGAGGTGGTAAAGGCTGGGTTACGCTTCCCTATGAGTTTTTACCGGTTCCTGGAAAAGATCAGAAGGTTGAGTTGTTGGATCGTAGAGGAAAAGTTGTTGGTGAAGGCGTTGTTAAAAAAACGGTTGAACAAGGTGAGACATATGTGGTTACAGTTGAGATGGATGAAAAACTTGTTAATGATGTTAGAAACATAAGGGTATAATTTTTATGAGTGAGGAAGACAAAGTTTTTGTTTGTAGATGTGAGGATCATACAGAGGAAGACATAGTTGAAGCAATCCGGGAGGGATATACTGATTTGGAGGAACTACGTAAAAAACTCCGTATAGGTATGGGTCCTTGTCAGGGACGTGTCTGTATACCGTTGGTGGAGAAAATTCTTAGAAGAGAAACCGGTGAAAAAGTGGAGAAGGAATCTCTTCCTACTAGTCGACCACCGGTTGTACCTGTTGAGTTGGGTACATTAGCAAGTAGTGGAAGATGTCAGGGTGGAAAGAAGGATGAAGAAGAAGGCTGATGTAGTAGTGATCGGTGGCGGTATAAACGGTTGTTCCATAGCTTATAATCTATCAAAAAAAGATATGGATGTTGTTTTGTTGGAGAAAAACTATCTCTCTTCTGGTAACACTGGTAGCTGCGGTGCAGGTATCCGGCAGCAGTGGTCTACCAAGGAGAATATCAGGCTTTCTATGGGTAGTGTAAAAATTTTTGAAAATCTCAGTGAGGAACTGGGTGAGGATATCGAACTAAGGCAGGGTGGATATCTGATAGCTGTTCATGACGGTGAGATGGAGGAGGCGGAGGAAAACGTAAAACTACAGAAATCAATGGGTTTAGATGTTGAAATCCTTAATCCAGATGAAATAAAGGACGTTGTACCGATTTTAGATGTAAAAGGTATGGATGCTGTAGCCGCTACTTTCTGTCCATCTGACGGTCATGCTAACCCGTTTAAAACGACTTTTGCCTATGCTAACGCTGCAAAAAAGTTAGGTGCAGAGATTTATACACATACAGAGGCTTTAGATATTGAAACCCAGGACAACCATGTCGGCAGAGTTAAAACTAGAGATATGGAAATCAAAACGGATTACGTGGTAAACGCTGCAGGGACAAACTCTGCATGTGTCGCTAAAATGGTAGATATCGATCTCCCTAATACTCCTTATCGTAAAGAAATTATGGCTACCGAGCGGTTAAACCCGTTGTTTGAAGCCATGGTTATAAGTTTCAAAGATGGTATATATTTTAGTCAACAGAGAGAAGGGCAGATAGTTGGAGGTATACCTATACCCAATGAGAAAAGTGGTTTAAGACGACGACCAACTTTTGATTTTCTATGTCATATGAGTAAAAACCTTACACGTTATGCACCAGTTTTAAAACATGTGAAAATGTTACGTCATTGGCTCGGATTTTATGATGTCACCCCTGATGCAAGACCTATACTTGGTGAGTCAAAAAAAGTTAAAGGATTTATTCAATGTAACGGTTTTAGTGGACATGGTTTTATGATTAGCCCGATGGTTTCAAAAATGTTATCTGATTATATAGCAGATGGAAAAACATCTGACATCCTTGAAAGATTGAATCTTGAAAGATTTAAAAAAGGAAAAATTGATGAAGAACGATCAGTAGTAGGATAAAAAAAGTGAAAAGTTATGGATTACGAAAAAATTGGTTTTAAATCAGGTCTTGAGATACATCAACAGTTAGACACCAAAAAGTTGTTTTGTAGCTGTCAATCAGAAATCACTGAGGATATCGATTATTCTTTTGAACGTTTTCTATGTCCAACTCAAAGCGAGATGGGCGATATAGATAAAGCTGCTCTGTTGGAAGCTAAAAAAAATCGTCGTTTTTTGTATACCGCCTCTGATAAATCTACATGTCTAGTGGAGGCAGATGAAGAACCGCCGCATACTGTCAACCAAGAAGCGTTGGATGTATGTTTAACCACCGCTGTACTTCTAAAAGCAGATGTTGTAGATGAGATACATTTTATGCGTAAACTTGTGATAGATGGATCCAACACTAGCGGTTTCCAAAGGACAGCTCTCGTTGGTTTAAACGGAGAGGTAGAAAATGTAGGTATCCAAACTATAGCGTTGGAGGAAGATTCAGCTCGTAAACTCAAAGAGAAAGATAAGTTGATAAACTATGGTTTAGACCGTCTTGGTATACCACTCATAGAGATTGCTACAAATCCAGATATTAAAAACCCGGAACATGCCCAAGAAGTAGCGGAACGGATAGGTATGCTTCTTAGAGCAACAGGTAAAACAAAAAAAGGTTTGGGGACTATACGACAAGATCTCAACATATCCATCAGTGAGGGTGCACGTGTAGAGATAAAAGGAGTACAATCACTCAGCTCTATATCACGAGTTCTTGAAAAGGAAACACGGCGTCAACTTGGTCTATTAGAAATAAAAAAAGTTTTAGAAAAGAGAGAGATAAAAAAGCAGGATGTTGAAAAACAAAAAACTGTTGATATTACAGATATCCTAGAAAAATCAGATAGCAAAATGGTTAAAAAACAGATTAAAAAAGGATGCGGAAAAGCTATCTGTCTACCTGGTTTTAAAGATCTTTTGAAAAAAAGTGATACCCGTCTTGGTAAAGAGTTTGCAGTCCATGCAAGGGTAAACACCGGTATAGGAGGCATATTGCATAGTGACGAACTACCAGGTTATGGTTTAAAACAAGAAACGGTGGACGAAATACATAAAAAAATGGATACAAAAGAAAAAGATGCTTTTGTCATAGCAGCTGGAGATAAAAAAACAGTAAATGATGCTTTGGAAACAGTTAAAAGAAGAGCAGAACTGTCTTTTAATGGCCCACTTGAAGAAGTAAGGCGGGCGATGCCTGATGACACCACAGAATATATGCGTCCTCTACCTGGAGCAGCTCGTATGTACCCTGAGACAGATGTCCCACCTCAAAGGATAACCGAGGGATATATACAAAAAATTGAAAAAAATCTACCTGAGAAACCTGAGGAGAAACATAAAAGATTCAAAAAACAGTATGATCTTAACGAGGAACAAACCCATCAGATTTTAGCTAGTGGATATGAAGACGATTTTGAAAAATTGGTTGAAAAATTTCCTAAACAGAAGAACACAGTTTTTAGAACTTTTTTGAACACCATCCCAGAGTTGGAAGATGAAGATGTCGACATAGAAAAAATTGGTTTTGATGTACTTCAAAAAGTTTTCAGAGGTCTCTCCGATGAAAAGTTTGCTAAAGAAGCTGTACCCAAACTTCTCAAGTTTTTTTCAAAACAGCCTTCAGCAGGTTTAAAAGAAGCTGTTGAAGAATGCGGTGTAACATCAGTAGGGGAAGACAAGGTAGCGGAAATCGTTAAAAACGTTGTATCAGAAAAGGAAGATTTTATTGAGGAGCGTGGTGAAGACGCTCTTGGTCCTTTGATGGGTGTAGTGATGAAAAAGCTACGTGGAAAAGCTGATGGTCAAAAAGTTAGCATGGTTCTAAGAGAAGAGATAAAAAAAATACTTGAAATGTAGGGCATACTTTTTTTATTTTAACTATATTTTTTTTGTGGTTTATTGTCAGATTAAAAATAAGAAAAGAGATGCTGGTACTATAACATAGTGTTCATTTATTTCAAATTGATTTTTGGAGATCAGGATAGGGGTTAAAGAATTTCTAAATCTTTTTTCAATCCATTTTCCTTTCCCACCTATGTCTTCTTTATATCCTACTTCTACTGGGTAAAGTCTATTTTTGTATTTTAAAATGAAATCTATTTCTTTTGAGTTGGACCAGTAGAATAGTTGTTCTTTTGAATCAAAATGGTCAGAAGGTTGTAGGTTAAAGGCTAATCTTACAAGATGGCCCATGACTACTTCTTCCACCATTTTACTTTTAAAATCTGGTTTTTGTAGTGCCTTACTTGATTCTTTAAAAGGGTTACTGTATCCATTGATCCAGGCTCTCATTGAGTGGAAAATGAAAGGATCAGAGAAATAGATTTTTTTATATGCGGAGGTTGTAGGTATTTTTTTGTTTAGATTAACTTTATGTAGAATGTTTAATACAAAAGATTTCTCCAGAGTTTCAACATATTTTTTTACTGTGTCATGATGCTTTATAGAAGTGTTTTTTTTTAGTGTATCCCATCCTACCCTTGAAGTCCTTGTTTCGATTACTCTCTGGATGATATCTCTTAAGCTGCTTCTTTCTAGATTTTGTTTGTAGATATCACCGAAGATTACACTCTGGTAGAGTTCATATGTTTCGTATTTTATTTCTCCTTTTGTTTTAAATTGATTAATGGTTTTAGGAAATCCACCTGTTTTGAGGTAGTTGTTAAGTTTTTGATCTAAATCCTTTAGATGTGGCCTCAGTTTTTGTATGAATTGATCTGTTTGTCCTTTAAATAAATGAATTATTTGACGTTTTCTTGTTTTGAAGGACTTGGGAGGTTTAAGGTCACTTTGGGCTACTTCCAGATACTCTGCGAATTTCATAGGTGTTAAAATTTTATTTTTTTGTTTTCCATTACCACGACGGCCAGGGAGTGTTTCACCGCTTTTTTCAATGTCTAAAGAATGGGATCCGGTTAGTAATAAGGTGCAGTTTTTCAGTTTTCCTATATCCTTAAGATGTTTGATTCCCACCTGCCAGTTATCGACTGAAGATATTTCATCTAGAAAAATATATAATCTTTCCTCGGTTTGTTCTCTGATCCAATCAAGGTATGTGTTTAGTAGATCCGTTAAGTCTGTTTTGGAGTCTATTAGGTCACAGGAATAGTAGAAGATTCTCTCTGTTTCATTTATTTTTTCTAAGAGATCCCTTATTTTTAGTTTAACTAGAGTGGTTTTGCCTACCTGTCTAGGTCCTCTTAGGGTATATATGATATCATGATTTAGATCAATATTATCTTTAAGCCGGGGGTTCCATCTGTATTCGGCTTTTTTATAGTCTTTTATTTTACCTTCTTCGTTTATGGATTCTTTGCTTTTCCACCATGGATTTTGGTTTCTAAGATTGATTAAATCAAATTTCATTTTATATATTGCCATTATGTATGACAATGTTTATAAATTTTTTGTCATTTGGAGTGACAATAAATTAAGAAAAATGTCAATATTGATGACAAAATAAAAAAGGGATTTCTTGATAAAATTAAGACATTACAGATACAAATATAATAACCGAGAGTAAAAAAAACTACATATGATTTATTCTATTACTTTAATCCCAAGGGCATCCCTCATATATCTTTTTCTATAGAAATCAAAATCGAAGTATTTAACCCAAGAGAGACTTTCGAAATCCGCTCTTTGGTTTTCATCTCTGCTAAATAAAACCTCGCCGTTTTTGATTACAGAGTAACAAAAAGAGACAGGTGCATGGTTTAAAACCCGTATGTCGAAAACGAAACCGGTTTTGCTGTTCAATCTTTCTTCTAAATATAATTCATAGTCTAACATTTTTTTCTTAGAATCAACGTTTGAGAGATATATGCCGATGTCGATATCTCTAAAAGTATCTGTAAGGAATGAGCCGTGGAGATATGCAAAAACAATCTTTTTTTCTTTTTTTAAAAACTTTTTAATCTTTTTTTGAATTTCTTTTTTTTTCTATTTCATTTATAGTATGTTGTTTTTTTTCCATATAGAAACAGTTATCTGTATTAAAAAGAGTTGTATGTTAAAAATTTTTCTATAAAACTATAGCGTTTTTTTTATTTTGTGACTCTTTTTTTGAATAAATATTTTAGGTTTTTCCATCCATCTTGGAAGCTTTCTATTTTTACCTGTCCTTTTCTTGGATGTAGAGTTGAAGGTATCTCTTTGGTTTTTAGTTTTTTGTTGGTAAACATCTCTATTTTGATTTCTTCGCTGAAAGGCATGCCATTATGGAAGTCTTCGATGGGTTGTACATGTCTTAACGCTTCTTTTTTGAAGATCCACATACCTGATTGTGAGTCTTTAACATTTATTAGGAAGAGTGTCTGAAGTGTTTTCGCTAAAACTAGGTTTCCAAATCGGTGTTTAACAGTCATAGATCCTGGGCGGATGTCTGAGAAACGGTTTGTTGTAAGAAAATCAAAGTTTTCATCTAACAGTATTTTTATGTAGTGGTGTATTTGGTCGAAAGGATAGGTTGCATCTGCATCACCTGTCACTATTATGTCTCCACTTGCGTGTTCTATACCTGTTTTATAGGCTCGTCCGTATCCTTTTCGTTCTTCTATGATTACCTGAGCGTCTTTTTTTTCTGCTATCTCCTGGGTTTTATCTGTTGAGTTTCCATCAACTACAATGATTTCTAGATTCCAGTCTTGTTTTTTGAAGAATTTTTTGTTTATGGAATCTATTGTTTCACCGATTCCTTTTTCTTCGTTGAGCGTTGGGAGTATGACTGTTATTTTTGTAATTTTGTATCAACCTCTAAGACATCATTTTTTGTTTAGAATAAGACAAGGATTATATATAGGTTGTTTAAAAAAAATTTGGTAAAAAAATATAGATATTTAAAAAAAAGAAAGAAAGTTTTAGGGTTGTTTTACCCTATTTTTTATTTGTTTTGTCTGCGTCGTAGCAGTATCAATGCTACACCTATTGCAGCTACCAACGTCAGTAATTCAAATCCAGGTACGTCATCTGTTGTTGGTTCAGATTTTTTCTCTACTGTAACTGTTGTTGAGACTGGTTCAAGATCGCCGAATGTTACAGTTATGTTGTAATCTTTTGCTTCTGATGGTGCTTTGAATGTTGCTACTCCACCGGATTTGGTTTGTTTGGTTTCTCCGTTGAATGTTACAGATGCACCTATCACTGCGTCACCATCTTTTCCAACCACGATTTCGAATTCTTGGTTGGTGTAGACGTCTGAATCTACTGCTACTACGAGTTCTGGAATGTTTTCAACATATATGGTGTATGGTTGATTTGGATCGTTGTCATATTCTGGGTGTGAAGCTCTTATATCGTAGCTTCTTGTACTGGATACTTCTGGAGCGGTAAATGTTGCTTCTCCGTTGCTATCAGTTGTTTTATGGGTTACTCCAACTACCGTAACTGTTGCACCACTTACTGGGCTACCGGTGGCGTCGTTTACAGTAACTGTAAATGTTTTTCCTTCGTCAACTGTGGTTGGCGTACTAATACTAAGCTGCCAGTCTACTACTTTTATTACAGTGTCATCCAGTGTTCTTCCTGCTTCACCAACATCTATACTGATGTTTCCTGAAGAAGTAGGTAGTACGCTAAACAAGACTTGTCCTTTATCTGTACCAGTTTTAGAGGTATTACCGTTAAGGTTTACACCTTGTCCATGTAGTTTGATGTATACTCCTCCGACTTTGGTAGTGTCTCGTCCATATGTAGTAACTGTTACCGGAGTGGTTTTTCCTACTGGGATATTTGCCGGGTTTACGCTAACTGTTGGTACACGGATAGTTATCTCTCCAGCTATTGCATAAGCTGATTTTTCACCACTTGTTTTATCTGGTCTGAAGTAGAATGTATGTGTCTGTGAGGTGACACCCGAGTTAAGATAACTTGCTGTTAAATCATTTATCACTGCTACTCCATCAGTAACTTCTAATGCCAATGAATCGTTTCCAGCGGCATCGCTTCCACCAGTTCCAGATGTTCCTTCTGGTGTGAACGAAGTGTTAGCCCAAGTGATGTTGTAATCGCTTGCTTCAACATCGCTTATGTTGTCTACAACGAGTGTACCATTCAATGGTTCACCTTCATAAGTGACTGTAAAGGTTGTAGTAATATTTTTATCAGCTTTCCATATAAATGGATCTTTGTTACAGGAGACACCTACCGATTTAACTGTTATCGTTGCGTTGTATCCTATACTGTTGTGTGTGTTGTTGTAGGCGTAAAGTGTGTATGTTCCAGGTTCTACAGCCCAGACATCGTCAAAGTCGTTATCGCTTCCATCGCCAAACTTGTAGTCTCCATCATCAGTTAAATCACCTGCTGATATTCCATGGAATAATGTATCTGTCACATCGTTGTCATCCTCATCATATATTTTGATGTAGAAGTCACCTTTGTCATCTGAGTTTGGTGTTGCTGTACTGTTTCCAGCTATTGTACAGTTTATTTCTAGGTCATTGTATCTTTTACCTGCCATAAACGTTGTACGAGATATATCTACCTCAAGGTCACTTACAGCATTCATTTTTATTCGAGCATATCCGTTCCGGTTGCCAGGTCCATTTACATATATCGTTAGGTTTCTTGGTGCTTTAATCGCTGAGAAACCAGCTTCGGTTTGGTTTGTTGTTTGTTGTGTGGTGTTAAACGTCATTGTTGAAGAGGTGACATGATCTATGGCATGACTCTCTATCGGGTCGCCTTCAGCTCCACCTTCGCCTATGTAGTATAGATATATGTTTGAGTAAGCAGTAATGTCTGTACCTGTTGAAGCATCTTTTACACTTATTGAAAGTGTTCTGTCTTCTTGGTCGATAGCAAACTCGTTTGGTGTAACCGTTACTACACTTCCGTTCTGTGAATATTTTCCACCACCGATGTTTATGTTTTTGGTTAGAGTTGTATTGAAAGCGTTTACAGTAAAGGTTATTGTTCCTCCTCCGCTGCTCATGGTTGGTATTATAGGTACAGTCCATGTGTTGGCTCTTGTAGAACCATAATCTATACCTGGTATTTTATCGAGACTACCAGTAAACAGTGTATCTCCTGAGATTGTTATGTTTTCTTTACATTCTAGTGTACTTGAGCATGATCCACTTCCAGAGGTATCACCGAAATAGTCAGTGTTTGTTGAACCAAGAATTTGGAATTGTATATCTATTGGAACATTTGCATCAGTAGGTATCTTTGGTATTACATCATCGTTGTCATCTTCGGACACACTTCCGTCGTCATCTATCCATTTCCATTGAGCATCAGGTGCAGAGGTGACACTCCATTCAACGGTTGTATTCCATTCTTGAGTATATTGTTTTCCTCCACTATCTCCATTGGTGTTGTTATATATATATGCATAATATGTGCCATTTCCTCCGTAAACACTAGTATCAGATCCCCATGTTGTATCGCTTATATGGATATATCCATTAGTCGTATACTCATTGACAGTTACGTTGTTTGTTATTTCAGCACCTTGTTCGTTATAAACTTTTACACTGAGAGCATTTTGCAGATTTTCTCCGTCATATCCTTTAACGGTGATATTTACTTCACCATCAAAACCCCAGTACATCGTATCATTACCAGCTTGAACAGTCGTAGTTGGCACACCAGGTTTTACAAGGATAGTTTTTGAAGTTGCATTCTTCTCATATGGATCCCATGGCCCACAAAGGTAACTATAGTTTGTTGCAGTATTTATAAGATCGCTTGGTTCACTATATCCATAAACATCCGAATAGCCGTATGAACCATATCCAATACTTGTTTCATCGACATCATAATAGGCTGAAACAGTATAGTTTCCAGCTGCTGAGAAATTATTCCAATCGCCTTTAAGAGTAATTGTTCCATCTGGTTCCCAACTATGTTTCACCAACGTATCACTATCATCTCTTACGTCGATCCAAGTTGGAGCTGAAGAACCTTCCTCGGTAACTGTAATTGTGATGGTTTCATTGTTTCCATAATAAATCTCATCATTTGAAATTTCGATTGAGTATGGGGAAGTATTATTAACCCAGAAATGGGCAAAATCATTGTCACCTTCTGTACCATTGGCATCAGAAGGAGTTCCATCATCAATAAGCCATCTACCTGCAGAATCAAGCGAGATGCCGCTAAATGTTTTAACGCTACTTTGATCTGAATTTATATAAACAGCACTGCCTCCAGCTGTAACTGTTTCCCATTTTAGGTTATATGTGTATGCACCTGGGATCGATCCAGATCTTATATATTTTGGTCTATATAGATAGTAATTTCCGGTAGATTCAAGCATAGAGGTATCAACTCTAATATCTACTGTGTTTCCATAGTACATGTTGTCGTGGTTGTTTGTTATTATGTTAGCCGGTCCTGTCTGATTTCCTTCATAGTATGTTACACCAAGTTTACCAATTGTTTGAGTGTTACTGTTTACAAAATTCCCTGTATCATCTGTAGACGCAAGGAATAATCCCTCATCTCCAGCATCATAAGTACCATTGCTATTAGCATCAGATAAGGTTGGTATTTTCATTTTAACATCATAATTTGAAGCATCAGAGGTGTAGTTTACTGCTACATAGAATGTCCGACTTAACGAACTACCAGCGCCTATAGCAAAAGTTAAACCTGAAAAATACCAATAGTTATTTGCTCCATACCACGTAGCATTTGCAGAGGAAGCCTGCGGTAGTTGACCATCTTCAGTTGGTTGGAAACCAGGCGTACTGCCATCTTCAGACCAGAGGGTTACACTCGCTATATCGTTTGTATCTGCTGTACCTGTGTTTTGGAATGTTACAGCGTTTAACTCATCGAGATAGCAACTATTGTTATCCATTTCAAAAAAGATATCATCGCCTACCTGATAATCATTACCATCAAGTCCGTCAGTGCCATCCGCATACCGTAAATAACCTTGAGCACCCACCGGTCCAAGAAGCTGAGTTGAATTATAAACCGTTCCAGTGATATTTTCCCCAGAAGTGTTATCTATATCAGCTCCATAACTGCTACCAGTCATATTATGGAGTAATGTGTCTTCTGTACTATTGTACCATCGATTAGTTCCATCATCGTGCCACAATACGAACTGATCAGTAGTACTATTTCTATAATAACAAAGATTGTCACTATCCACAAAATCCGTTAGCGGAGCGCCAACATTGGCATCAACAGTGCCATTACCATATGTAGTGTCACCATCACCATCCATTAAGTAATCCTGTGTCGCCGTTATCGTAAAATTCATCACCAGCACGTTTGTTGCTCCTACTTGTTCTGTTGCCGCAGGAGCATTATTATTTGTCACAGTTGTTGCACTTACTCCTGCTACAAAAGCAGCAGCTACCATCACAAAAGCGGTTA
>JAZKSG010000023.1:0-22462 GCA_036626215.1 Thermoplasmatota archaeon | reverse complement strand
GATGTGGACTATATAAGAAAACGTTTATCAAATCGGACAAAGGGAATAGTTTTAATTAATCCTAATAACCCTACTGGGGCGTTATATTCTAAAAAAGTTGTTAAACAGATAATAGATGTCGCTGGGGAATACAACATCCCTGTGATTTCAGATGAAATATACGACGACATGGTTTTTGAAGATAAACACTACGCTACAGCTAGTCTATCCAAAGATGTACCAATTATAACTTTCAATGGTTTCTCTAAAGTATATCTTGTCCCAGGGTGGCGGATAGGATACGCTATGTTTCATCATAACGGTGAGCTGGCTGAGGTACAAGATGCTTTTATGAGGATAGCTCGCTCTCGTTTATGTGCAAACTCGGTTTGTCAAAAAGCCTGTGTACAGGCTTTGAAAGGACCACAGGATCACATAAAAAAGGTTAACGATAAGCTTAGAAAAAGGAGAGATTTCAGTTACAAAAGACTTAACGAAATTCCTGGAATTTCGACAGCTAAACCAAAAGGCGCTTTTTACATCTTCCCTAAAATAGAAGCTATGGAAGAAGGCGGATGGAAAGATGACAAAGAATTTGTTTTAGACCTACTTCATGAAGAAAAAGTCCTGGTGGTACAAGGCTCAGGTTTCTGCCCGATATATGGAAAAAACCATTTCCGAGCAGTAATCCTACCTGAATTAGAGACATTAGAAGAAGCTTTTGATAAACTCGAAAACTTTATGAAAAAAAGACTGAACAGATAAAAAAATTATTCTTTCTCTTTTTTTCTTAAAAAAATTGATAATGCTTAAGAAACCCTTTTCGATTATGGTATAAATGATGAAAGAAGAAAAAACATCCATAGATGAAATGGTGGATAAAGTAATATCTCGTCATGAGAAAAAAAATACTGAACTGGAGAGGGATGAGGAAGATATGCCTTTCAGATACGCTACAGAAGAGGAACTCCAGGGGGAACTGGGTTTAGACCAAGAAACACCTGTATCTGTAAAGACTACTGAAAAAAAATCTTTGATAGAGTTTCCTGATGATACCGTCTCTGTGATGGGGGATTCCGTAAAAATAGAGGAAATAATTAGTAAACACGTCAAAAACCGGGAACAATCAGAATAAAAATCATCGTCAAATTTGGGATCTGACACCGGTATCTTCTAGGCATCTGTTTCCTAAGATTTTTCTTTTTCCTATTTCTAGCTATCTATACAGAAGAAAGATAGGTTGCATTAGAATAAAAGATTATAGAAACAATATTAAACCATCATTTTCATTCGAACGGAATAGAACCGAAGATGTTTAAAAAACCTCGAGGAACCCGTGATTTTTCATCCGAAGAAATGCAGAAAAGACGATACGTAGAAGACACTATACGAAAAACTTTTCAAAATTTCGGCTACCAAGAAATTCAGACCCCTACCTTCGAAAACCTAGAACTTTTTACTATGAAATCCGGTGAAGAAATAATAGAAGAGATTTATTCTTTTGAAGATAAAGGAGGACGGAAGTTAGCACTTCGGCCAGAGTTGACAGCCCCTGTTATACGTTTCTATGTAGAAAAACTACAGATGGAGGCCAAACCTCTAAAATTGTTCTACATTGGTAACTGCTACAGATATGATCGCCCTCAAAAAGGTAGATACCGTGAATTTACTCAAGCTGGGTGTGAACTCATTGGAACTAAAACACCGGAGGCTCTTGCGGAGCTAATAGCTATGGCGTACTTCATGCTAAAAAAAACAGGACTTAAAAATATAAACCTATATATTGGAGATCTTACCCTGTTGTCTACTATTTTTCAAAAATTCAATCTATCAAAAAAACAACAAGAATATGTGAGGCCATTAATAGATAAAGAGAAATGGGGCGAACTCAAAGATGCTTTATCCGATTTTGAGCTAAATGATAACGAAATAGATGATTTTATAGAAATAATACAGACTTCTGATCTAGAAAAAATAAGGAAAAAGATACAAGAGGAGAATAGTGCAAAAAAACAGTTAGAAAAGTTGATTAAAATCAAAAGAATCCTTGTAGAAAATTTTCAGATAACAAACTCTGAAATAAAGATGAGTATAGTTAGAGGTTTAGATTATTACACCGGAACTGTTTTTGAAATTGAGGCTCCTGTTCTTGGTGCAGAAAAACAACTCTGCGGAGGAGGAACATACCAACTTATTGAGTTATTCGGCGGTAAAGAAACCCCTACTTCTGGTTTCGCTGTAGGTTTTGACCGAACTATTGTAGCTTTAGAGGAGGAAGAAAAAGATTTTCCAACTAGTAAACTGGATTTTTTTGTTATACCTGTAAACAACCAAGTTTTAGACGAAGCAACAGAGATAGCACAAAAACTTAGATTTAATAATTACTCTGTCGATATAGATCTTAAAAGAAGAAATATGGGTAAAGCTTTGAAATATGCAGATTCAAAAAACGCTAAAAAAACAATAATAGTTGGTCCAGAAGAGCTAGAAAAACAATCTGTAACTATAAAAGATATGGAGACTGGTGAACAAAAAATGGTTAAAATTTCTAAAATTATAGATAAACTAAAAAAATGATTTAGCTTTTTTCAAACGAAATTTGATGATTCAATCGATTTATCATTAGGGTTAAAAAAAGTAAAATGATAAAAACAACCTCTGTTATCTTAAATATGAATATGGAAAAACCAAAGAGGAAAAAGGTGTATATTGTGGACACCTCAGCTATCCTATCAGGTAAACCTTTGCAGTTTAACCAGTCTGAACTTGTTACTACTCCAGGAGTAACCAAAGAGTTGTCGCCAGGTGGTAAAGATTATCGTAACTTCGTTTTTCTTCAAGAAAAAGGTTTGAAAACAATTTATCCCTCAGATGAAGCTATGAATAAAATAAATGCAGAAAGCAAAAAAACTGGTGACAAAAAAAGGTTATCAGATACAGATAAAGAAATACTTGCTGCTGCATTAGATCTGCAGCAGAAGACTCCACAGGCTACAATCTTAACGGATGATTACTCCATTCAGAATATGGCTGATAGTCTAAACATTAAATATGAAAATATTTCTCAGAGAGGTATTAAGAAAAAGTTTAAATGGGCTACCCGATGTCGAGGATGTGGTAGATATTTCAAAGAAGATATAGATGTCTGCCCGGTTTGCGGTAGTGAAACTAAAACTTCGATAACAGATACTGAAGATACTAAAAAAGAATGAACCATGTGAGAGAGTAAAACTATGAGTGTTTATTTCTTTGGTTTTATCAGAAAAACAAAAAAGTTGTTTCTCAGGTTCTGGAAAACAGAAAATGAGAAAGTAGCTTTGCTTAGAGATGTTATAGTAGCTTTGTTCCTGGTTTCAATAATAATTACTTCTCTTTGGGCTTATACTGGCCAGTGGTTTGGAACTCCTATGGTGGCTATAGAATCAGGTAGCATGGAACATGATCCGCCTAGTCACTCTGAGCTTCCACCTTTCGGTAGGATAGGTACCATTGACGCTGGAGATATGGTTTTACTTATGGATATAAACGGGAAAAATGATATCGTTCCGCGAGGTAGTAGCATGCATGGTGCTCTAGCTCAGAGAAATCGTGACGTTCGCCAATATGATGGTTATGGTGATGTAATAATATATCATCCCAATGGATATATGGATGCTGATCAGATAATTCATAGAGTTATATGTTGGGTGGAAAAACATGAAAATGGTACATACTCGGTTGAGGCGTATGGTATACATTATGCTAACTCAATAGATATTGGTGAGTTGGGTCTTAAAAACTATAAACCTGATCATTCAGGTTTTATAACTAAAGGTGATGCTAACGAAGTTGCAGATCAATACAGCCCTGATAACAACGGCATTCTTGGTTTGAGTTCTTCCATTTGTAGACAACCAGTAAAAGTAAGTTGGATCTCAGGTAAAGCACGTGGAGAAATTCCTTGGCTTGGTACGTTAAACCTTTTTTTTAATGATTTAACTAGTGGGACATTAGGTACACCTCAAAGTACGGTTGTTAATGTACCCTCTGATTCAATCACTTGCTTGGTTTTGCTTATAGCTGCCTTGATTTCGATACCTGTCTCACTTGATATTTACGATTATTTGAAGAAAAAAGAATAAATTTTTTTCTGCTATTTTTTATACCACTTCGGATAAAACTTGTATTCTAAAGGGTCTTTTGCATCTGCCTGTTTAAAACCTTTTAATCTTAGTTGACATGAATCGCATCGGCCGCAGGGTTTGTCTTTACCTTGATAGCATGACCAAGTAAATTTGAAAGGTACATCCAGCTTCAAACCTTTTTCAATAATTTCAGCTTTTGAAAGGTGTAACAGAGGAGTCTGGATGTTTATAGAGTTTCCTTCTACACCTTTTTTAGTAGCTAGATCCGCTGTTTTCTGAAAAGCTTCAAAAAACTCTGGGCGGCAGTCTGGATAGCCAGAATAATCTGTGGCGGTGGCACCAATAAATAATGCGTTTGCATCTAAAACCTCGGAGTAAGACAAACCAATCGATAAAAAAACAAGGTTACGTGCTGGTACATATGTAGAAGGTATCTCTACTCCGATTTCATCTAAATTATGATGTTCAATCTCTTCCTCTTTCTCTATGAGAGAGGAACCACCAAAACGCTCTAAATTCAATTTGAAAACTATATGTTTTTTACATCCTACTTTTTCAGCGATTTTTTTAGCATATTCAACTTCTCTACTATGTTTTTGACCATAATCAAAAGTCAAACCATAAATTTCGAACTTTTTTTCTTTAGCGATATAAGTAGTGACTGCGGAGTCTAAACCGCCAGAAATCAAACAAACCGCTTTTTTTGTAACCAAACTACTTTTTACCTCCAACCGTTCAGATACTTTAAAAATATTATAACTCTTTAGTTATTCTTGCACCTTGTCCGTATCCTTCATCGACACCAATTTCAACTTTTTTTATTCTATCTGGGAGAGAAAGTCTCTCTATGAGCTCGTCTAATATATATTTTGAAAGATTTTCGGCAGAGGTGGATTCAACAGGTAAAAGTACACAATCCTCTTTAGGGAAGACATAGTTTTTACCGATTACTTTAATCTCAATATTGTTATTAATCTTATCTAGCTTCATACCGTTATTCTCAGATGGAATTAAAATTCTGTGATCTAAACTGTTGACGATGTCTTTCAAAATTTCTTTTAAAGAAGAGAAATCTATTATGATTCCTTTTTCATCAGGTATACCAGTTATTTTAGCGTGGACTGCATAACTATGGCCATGTAATCTTCCACATTTTTTATATTCTGGAATTATGTGAGCGGAAGAAAAACGTATTTTTGCTTTCCATCCATCTATATAGATATAAGATTCCATAAACCTTTTCACTCTTTTTTATCACTATTTTTATTTCTATAATTTTCGATAGCTTTCCGGAGAGCATCAGCGGCAAGATTAGAACAGTGCATTTTGATGTCTGGAAGACCACCAAGTTCATCTGCTACCTCATCACGACTTATTTTCTCTGCTTCATCCAACGTTTTCCCTTTTACCAACTCGGTGGCTACACTGCTACTAGCTATCGCAGCGGCACAACCATAGGTTTTGAATTTAATGTCTTCAATCCGGTTATCTTCTACTTTAATATAAATAGTCATAACGTCGCCACAACGAGGGTTGCCTACGGTGCCGACTCCATCCGCATCCTCGATTTCACCAACATTACGGGGGTTATGAAAATGTTCCTTAACTTTTTCAGTATACATGCCACTCATAAACAATTCACCATCAATAAAAATAATGATTTAGTCTCCACGACCAACCTCCATCATTCTGGAAAGGGGAGTTTTAGCCTGTTCCATGAGTTCTTCAGAAAGTTTTACTTCTGGTTCTAAAGACTCTAAACTTTTAACTAGTTTATCCAATGTAATCTTTTTCATGTTTTTACATATAGCTGTCTCTACAGGATAAAACTTTTTATCAGGGTTTTCTTTTCTAAGACGATAACAAAGTTCCTTTTCTGTTCCAATGATAAATTCTCTGCTATCTGATTTCTTAGAATGATTAACCATCCCGTTGGTAGAAAACGCATAATCTGCATAATCTATAACTTCAGGTCTACATTCAGGATGCACCAAGATTTCTGCCTCTGGATGTTTATCTTTTAAATCTGAAAGATGCCTAACTCGTATGTTATGATGAGTGAGACACATTCCTGGCCATAGAATCATTTCTTTATCTTCAACCTGTTTTTTAATATATAATCCTAGGTTTTGATCTGGAACAAAAATGATTTTATCTTCGTCTAAACTCTCAACGACTTCTACACCATTAGAAGAGGTACAACATATATCAGCCAAGGCTTTCACATCAGCAGTAGTATTGATATATGCTACAACAGCTGCCTCCGGATGTTTTTCTTTCATATCCTGAAGCATCTCTGGCTCAGCCATAGCAGCCATAGGACATTCAGCCTCAATGTCTGGAATTATAACTTTTCGGGAGGGATTCAAAATTTTAGCTGCTTCGGCCATGAAGTCTACACCACAAAAAACAATGTTTCTGTTTTCAGTTTTGGTGGCCTTTTTAGCTAAATCCAAAGAGTCACCTACAAGATCTGCGACATCTTGGATCTCAGGTAGCTGATAGTTATGTGCAAGAACTACAGCGTCATTTTCCTCTTTTAAAGTATTTATCTTTTTGACTATGTTTTCTTTAACCATAGACTCAACAACTCAAATGAATCAATAACTTTTTTTTATGTTGGCAGACACGGCTGTAATAGGCCACTTCAAAATAAATATTACCCTTCCAAAAAAGTTTTTTTATTACAAAACTATTATATCTACCCTTCTAAATATACATCACAAAAGTAGAGGATGACAGATTTATGGATGTTTTGGCAATAGCTATAGGTTTCAGTATAGGGGTAATAGTGATAGCAATAGCTATAGAGTTAGGGATGAAAAAAACTTCTAGATCTCCACCAGCTTCTAAACCTGCTGACAACTGGAGTATATCTGAGATAACTAACCCTAGGATAATGGCGGAATATCTTATTGAAGGAGATCTACCAGAAGGTTCCAAGCTTGTAGTAAATCAATGTAAAGACGAAAACCTGCTGAAAGGTTTAAACGCAAGAAAACATAGCAAAGTAAGAGGAAACTATATAATTGGAGATGAACGCGTACTGATCTTGTCGGGACCTATTAAAAAAGATGTGATGGGTGTGTGGACCGTTGAAAAAGAAATAGTGGATAGATTAAACAAAGAGTTCAATGAGATGTGGAGAAACGGTAAAACTATAAAACCCAAAGAAGAATAATTCAATCTTATACCTATTTTTTCCTAATGAACGCCTTACGGGTATGTTGCTGTGGGTTTATAGTTAATTTATTAAACAACTGATTAATTTGCAACAAACAATGTTAATACTACTAGGTACAATAATATCGTTTTTTCTTGTAGTATTACTTATCAGAAAAAACTACAACTTTGGTTTATCACTTATAGTAGGTTCACTGTTATTGAGTCTTTTTTCTCTGAATAAAGTTTCTTTTATGGAGATAGGTAAAGCGATATCAAAAGCAACTATTTATTCCTTCCAGGAGGAGACATGGGTTACGCAGACGATAGAACTGGCTGTGTTGATGACTCTTATATATGTTTTAGCGAAGGTAATGCAAAAAACTGGTGCTATAAACAAACTAACCAATAGTCTTAGAATCTATCTAAAAAAAGGTGGAACTATAGCGGTAATACCAGCTATCTACGGTCTCCTTCCAGTGCCAGGTGGGGCGTTGTTTTCTGCTCCATTTGTCAAAGAAGAGGGAGATAAATATAGGATAGATAAAGACAAAAAAAATTTTTTCAACGTGTGGTTTAGACATCTATGGTTCCCCATTTATCCTATATCTTCTAACATAATTATAATTACTCATTTAGCAGGTATTAGTATAGTATCTCTAATAATCGCTGATATGCCATCATTCATAGCTATGATCGCTATAGGTTTGATACTTCTAACATTTTTTATTAAAAAAGAAAATGATTTCTCTAAAAAAACAGAAGATAAAGAAACTTTTAACCATCAGGGTTTTATCTATTTTTTACCATTAGTTTTCCCTTTGTTTTTTTGGATTCTTGCCTATTTCGGTTTTACCTCGGAGATAATAGCTTTTACTATTGGTGTGATAGGTAGCATAATAATTTTGTTTTACCTATCAGATGTTAAAAAAGAAGAATATGTTGAACTAATGAAGAAATCTTTTACATGGAATTTTATAGCAGTAGTATTTGGTATAATGATTTTTAGAGAAATATTTGAAACATCAGGAGCAAGTTTAGCCATTTTCGACATACTAAAAAATATAGCTGTTTCACCGGTTTTAGTAATAATTCTTCTCTCTTTCATCTTGGGTTTCTTAACTGGTTATCTCCTCACAGGTATAACACTGTCATATGTGTTAGTTGAACCTCTTTTTGTAAACGCAGGTATTGGCATCATTGGTTTAACCAGTTTAATCTTTATGAGTGCATTTGTAGGATACCTTATATCACCTATACATCTATGTAACGTGTTGAGTAGCGATTACCTTGATACAGACACTACAAGGATGTATAAAGTTTTTATACCCTCTTCTATAGTGATACTTCTTATACAAATAGTTTTTATCTACATGTTTTTCTCTATATAAAAAATAAAAAGTTTAATTAACTCACTCTTTTTTGCGTGGATACAATTAATATGTCAGAATCAGAGATAACTATTGACAAGTTAAAAGATCCATCCATTTATAAAGAAGATGTAAAATCTCCTGAAATTATTCAGACTCATATATCATATGTTGTTTTAACTGGAGAACATGCTTATAAAATAAAGAAACCCGTAGATTTTGGTTTTCTAGACTTTTCTACCCTGGAGAAACGCAAAAAGTTTTGTAACGAAGAACTTATTTTAAACAAACGACTCTGCCCACAGATATATCTAGATGTGGTGGCTGTTAGAAAAAACGGTGAATGTTTAAAAATTGATGGCGACAAAGGAGAAGTTGTTGACTATGCTGTAAAAATGAATCAGTTTTCTCAGCGAAATATAATGAAAAACAAGTTGCAAAAAGGTGAAATCCGTTGGGAAGAAATCGAAGATATCTGTGATATTTTAGTAGATTTTTATAGGACAGAAGAGACCTCTGATGAAATTAAAAAATATGGAGAAATATGTACAGTCAAACATAACACTGATGAAAACTTTGAACAAACAAAAGATATAATAGACGATGTTATTTCGAGGGAGTCATATGGTTTTATAAAAAAAATTACAAATGATTTTTTAAAAGAAAAAAATGTTTTTGAAAAAAGAATACAAAATGGTTTTATCTTAGATTGCCATGGAGATTTACATTCCGGAAATATTGTTTTTCTTAAAGGTAAAAAAGTCTGCATTTTTGATTGTATAGAGTTCAATAAACGTTTCAGATATGGAGATGTAGCCTCCGATATAGGTTTTTTGGCTATGGATTTAGATTTCCAAGGTTTTCCATATCTATCCAGTTATCTGGTTGAAAAATATGTGGAAAAAAGTGAAGATAAACAAATTGTTGATGTGTTGAATTTTTACAAATGCTACAGAGCTTACGTAAGAGGAAAAGTAGCCAGCTTTCAGCTGAACGACAAAAACATTGAAGAAAAAGAAAAAAACAAAATCAGTAATACTTCTTCAAAATATTTTGATTTATCCTATTATTATGCCAAGTTGATAGATAAAACGCAGCTACAATCAGACAGAAACATATTGTTTATAACCGCTGGTTTGACGGGTACAGGAAAAACGACGGTAGCTCGAAAGCTATCGATTGACTATGGGGCAGAAAAAATAAGTACAGATGAGGTTCGTAAAGAAACAAGGGGTATAGAAAAATATGAAAGACATTTCGAAGAGTATGACAAAGGGATATACAGCCCTGAGAAAAAATATGAAACATATATGAAAGTATTGGAGAGAGGTAGGCAGAAACTAAAAGAAGATCAGAACGTAGTTTTAGATGCAACGTTTAAAAATCGGGAGATGAGAGATAAAGCCAAAAAGATAGCTGATGAAAATAACGCAGATTTTTTGATAATTAATACTGTTTGTCCTGAAGAAAAAGTTAAACAGTTTTTACAGCAAAGGATACAAAAAAAATCTATCTCCGATGGACGATGGGAGGTTTATGAAAAACAAAAAAACTTGTTTGACTACCCGAGTAAGGATGAAAAATTTGTGAAGATAAATATCACCAAAAATGATTTAGATTATCAACTAAATGCTTACAATAAAATTTTAGAAAAAATTTAAAAAAATTTTTTACAACAATATATTGAAGGAGAGTGAAAATTTTTGAAGATACATGGATACCGGATTGATTTAAAGGAAACCTGTGAAAAAATTTTAGATGAGGGGTATAAAAAAATAGTTTTGCAGATTCCTGAAGGCTTAAAGACACATGTAGCAGATTTCGTTGATTTCATAGAAGAAAAAACAGGTTCAGATGTTGTAATATCTTCTGAATCATGTTTTGGCGCCTGCGACTTAGTAGATCCAAGTATCAAAAAGATTGGTGTGGATGCAGCAATACAGATAGGGCATGCGCCTATGTCATCTTTAGAAGAAATGAGTATACCAACTTTTTTTGTAAACGCTTTTTCCACACTTGATGTTTCAGATGTAACAAAAAAATCTCTCTCGTTTTTAGAAGGAAAAAAGATTGTTTTGGCTACTACTGCTCAACATATACATAAGTTGGATGAAGTAGCTGAAATTTTAAAGGAAAACAGTTTCCAACCTGTGAAAAAGAAAGGGGATAAAAGAATTTTTTATGAGGGTCAAATACTTGGATGTAACTTTTCCTCTGCAACCAATATTGAGGATGATGTTGATTCTTTTTTGTATATTGGAAGCGGAACCTTCCATCCGATAGGTTTAAAATTAGCTACAGATAAACCTATGGTATCTGCTGATCCCTATACTAAACAGGTTAAAACCAAAGAACTAGAACAGATGAAAGAATCTATACTACGTCAACGTTATGGAGCTATATCTGCATGTCGGAACGCCAAAAAATTTGGTGTGTTATTGGGTTTGAAGCAGGGTCAACATCGTCAAAAGTTGGCTTATGGTATAAAGAAAAAAATCAAGGAAGCTGGTAGAAAGGCTTATGTTGTCTGTATGGACAATTTTTCTCCTGATAGCTTGGGAGGGTTTAGAAAGATTGATTGTTTTGTTTCAACGGCTTGTCCACGTATAGCGATTGATGATTACAGCCAGTATAAAAAACCTTTAATTACGCCGGTTGAACTTGATATAGTTCTTGGGTTAAAAGAATGGGATAACTATACTTTTGATCAAATCCTAGAATAGATTCCAACAAAAAGATTTTTTCTTTAAATAATAAGAGTGGGCCCGGCCGGATTTGAACCGGCGGCCTCCCGGTTATCAGCCGAGCGCTCTAACCATTCTAAGCTACGAGCCCAATTTTTTTCTGGCACATCGTAATAAACTCGTCATATAAAAAATTATTATTTCTAATAATTCAAACCTATTCATATCTTATATAGGCTATGGTTTAAAAAAATATTTGAAATCTACAAGTGTTAAACAGATGCCTTTAGATTTGCCCAATAGAATCTTTTCTTCTCTATAGGTCTAAACTTATCCTTATACGTCTCTAAACTATCTTTCCAGGTTGGTCCATCGTTAACAAAACGATATCCTGCTTTTCTTATTTGTTTCCAGAAATCATATTGTGCATATTCTGCGAGATGAGGGATAGATAAATCAGAGATTCCAACAGCGTGAGCAAAAACTTTTTGTTTTTTAAAGACACCAAGAGGAAAACCCAAGTTGAAAGACGCTATGTTTCCATCTACTTTTAACACCCTTGATATCACGTGTTCTGGTCCAATTATCTCTTCATCTTCATAATTGAATTCTTCTAATCTGCCAAAAAATCTTGCCGCCAGTTTATCAGATCTAACATCTACGAAAGAAAAATCTCTTTCTTCTATACTCTTTTTTCTCCATTCCCCTATGAGATGAACAACTGGTTTTGTTGTATCATCTAGTGGGACAATTTCAACTTTATGATCATCTTTTTTGAAACGGTTTAGATGCCATCTCAGGTTTTTGAATTCATTTCCCGATAAATCTAAAGTGTTTTCAAGGTTATATACAGAATAGTTTAATTCCCTTAGAGATTTTAGATTAAAACTATATTTATTTTCTCTTAACAGATTTACGAAATCATCATCTATATCTCGGAGTAAAATTTGTTCAACCTGACATTTTTTTAATAAATTTATAAAACTAGGGTGTGACAACGTTTGATTCAGCTGATCTAAAGCAGAATATGGGGTTGATGTAACGGGGAGTGAGACATGAAGATTGTTGTAATGTTTACCAGATAGAGCAAAGAAAATAATGTTGCCGTCTTTTACTACTACAAACGGATATTTTGGATAAGATGTATAGTATAGTAAAAAATGTAGTAAACTCGTGTTGTATGGTATCTTCTCAACTGATAGATCATTAAGATTCAAACCATGTTTTTCCTTTTTTTTCTTCAAGAAACTATACAATGAACTGATCCTTTCAACATCTATACGTTTCTTTCTAGGCTGCCAGATATCATCCATCTGGGATAAACACTTTGTTATCTCTTTGACCTCTCTTTTTCTAGAAGACATTTTTTAGCTACCCTATTCCTATCGGCTAATAAAATTTCAAATTATTGTATTTTTATCAATTTTTTCTTAATAAATCAATAAAATTTAAAGAAGATTTTTTTAATCGATATCTTAATACATAATAATCTAATTTCGGTTGTTAAAACATGAATCTCGATAAAACTATTGAAGAACTTTCGCAAAACGAGAAAAAAGTTCTTCAGACTTTGGAAGAATTAAACGGAGAAGCTTCACCTCAACAGGTTTTAGAGAAAGGAGATTTCAACCAAGAAGTAGAGGTGATGAATGCCTCGTCATGGCTTCAGTCAAAGAAACTAGTGGAGGTAGAAACAAAGATAAAAACAGTTTATAAACTTGGGAAAGAAGGAAAAAAATTTTTAGAAGAGGGGTTACCAGAAAAAAAAGCGTTACGTTTTTTGGAAGAAAACAATGGGGAGGCAACTATAAAGCAGTTATCTAAAAAACTTGGTAAAAAAACAGTTTCTATCTCTATAGGATGGCTGAAAAGAAAAGGATGGGCTGATATCAGAAAGGAAGAGGGAGACACCATTCTTACCATAACAAAAAAAGGAAAACAAAGGGTTGATAGTGAAACAGAAGACGAAAAAATTTTGAGAGAGATTAAAGAAAAACCTGATTTAGATATAGAAAAAGACAAAGTTAAAAATTTGTTGTCTCGTAAAAATGTGTTAGATGAAAAAGAGATAGTGAGCAGCATAATAAAACTGACGGATAAAGGGAGACAGGTGTTGGAGAAAGGTTTTGAAGTTAAAGATGAAATTTCGCAGATAAACTCGCATGTTATAAAAAATAAAACCTGGAAAAACAAGATTATCAGACCCTACGATATCCAGGCTTTTGCTCCAGCAATACATGGTGGTAAACCTCATCCTCTGATGGTTTTAATCTCTAAAATCAGAAAAAATTTTCTTGAAATGGGTTTCACGGAGATACAAGGAAACTTTGTTGAATCCTGTTTCTGGAATATGGATATGTTGTTTATACCTCAGGATCATCCTGCACGTGAAATGCAAGATACTTTTTACTGTAAAAACCCTTCAAAAATCAATGTAAAAGATAAAAAACTTATAAAAAAGATAAAAAAGGTACATGAAGACGGCGGAGAAACTGGTTCAAAAGGATGGGGATACAGCTTTTCTACAGAGGAAGGAGAACGGCCTTTGCTTCGAACTCATACTACAGTAAACACTATAAGATATCTATATAACCATCCAGAGCCGCCGAGTAAAGTGTTCTCTATAGGTCGGGTGTTCAGAAAAGAAAATATTGATTCTACTCATCTACCAGAGTTTTATCAGATAGAAGGAATAATTCATGAGAGGAAGGCTAATTTCAGACAGCTTATAGGTGTGTTAAGAGAGTTCTATAAACGGATAGGATTCGAAAAAATTCGTTTTCGTCCAGGTTATTTTCCATATACCGAACCGAGTATGGAGGTAGAAGTTTTCTGGAACGGTGAATGGATGGAACTAGGTGGTAGCGGCATATTCCGACCTGAGGTTACTAAACCCTTAGGTATAGAAAACCCTGTTTTAGCGTGGGGTCTTGGTTTAGAAAGATTAGCGATGCTAAGATTCCAGTTAGAAGATATGCGGAGTTTATACATAAGTGATTTAGACTGGATGCGAGAAGCACCTTTGAAATAGACAAAAATATCGATCTCTCTTTCTTTTTTTGTGTAACATTTTTTAAACCATTAAATATTATATGAATAAAAAAACAGGTTAGGAGAGAGGAATATACCTTGCTGATAGATACAGTAGTTATAAAATTGACAAGATATGGATCTGATTCAAAACCAGATTATAGTTTAGAGATAAAAGGAGATGGCAGAGTAAAATTTCAAGGAATCAAAAACGTGAAAGTTGGAGATACAGTCAAAGCATCTATAGAAAGAGAAAAAATTGTTTCGTTGCTTTCTGATTTTAAAAAACTTGATTTTTTTAATCTAAAAGATTTGTCAGAAGAGAGTAAAACCAGGCAGAATGCATCAGTTATTTCTCTATCTATAGAAGATGAAGAAGGAATTACTCGTCAAAAAGAACTCGCTCTATATGACGATGACGTTCCAAATAATCTGCTAAAACTAAAAGACAAAATAATTAAATCTGTAAACGCTGGAAGATGGATTGGTAAAAAATCTTCGTCTAAATCAAAAAGAAGGAATATATTGAAAGATAAAAAAATTAGAAATAAGAAGGATAAGAAAGGTAGAGGGATTTTTTCTAGTTTTAAAAATAAAAAATTTTTAATTGGCGTCTTAAGTGTCTTAGTTATAGCTACTTTGATTATTGCTGTCGTCATGTCGGGTATTTTGGATTTTCAATTTAACAAAAATGGAGAAGATTTGGAGGAAGGATCTACTTCTCCTAGTTTTAGTGTTGGCTATATGGCTACGATTGATGAGGGAGAGTATGGCAACCTTTCAAGTATATTAAGTAATGGTTCTAATCCTCTTAAAAAGTCGGAGTTTTCAATTGGTGAAACAATATGGCTTTTCTATAGGTTCAATAATTTTACTCATAATGGAAATTTTAGTATCATTGAGAATGTTAAGGTCTACTATAATGGTAATATTTTTGAGGAGTACAATGAGAAATTTTCAGGTAAAACTTCCTCTGAGGAACTGTATAATGTCTTTAACCTTTCAACTAATCAATCTATGGAAGTTGGAAAATATAAAATTGAGCTTCGTTTAACAGATAATATCTCAGGGGATAGTGTTGCTTCTACTTGTGACTTTAATTTAGCTGAGAAGTCTCCTGAAATTCTTGTTTTGACTACTGCTAGTGATGTTAGGTCTTATCAGGATTATGATGCTGAGGATAGTTTTGAGCAGGGTGATAGGGTTTATGTTTATACTGAATACACAGATATTGAGACCATAGATAATGGAGCGTCATGTGATGTTTATCTCAAACTTAATGTTACTCTAAATGGTGTAAATTATTATAATCTTAGTGAGGAGAAAAGCTTAGTGAAGAACAATACCCACGCTTGGTGGTTTAAAACTAATAGCACTTTGCCTACAGGTAGATATGATGTAAATTTACATCTTATTGATAATATTTCTAATAAAAAGGTTAATTCTAGTTGTAGCTTTAATTTAGCTGAGAAGTCTCCTGAGATCCTTGTTTTGACTACTGCTAGTGATGTTAGGTCTTATCAGGATTATGATGCTGAGGATAGTTTTGAGCAGGGTGATAGGGTTTATGTTTATACTGAATACACAGGTATAAGCACTTTTGATGGTACATTGTGTGATTTATTGCTTAGATTGAATGTAACTTCAGATGGGGATTTATATTTTTCAGATGTGGTAAATAAAACTTCTGTGGGTAATAACTCTCATGCTTGGTGGTTTACAACTGATTCATCTTGGGTTAGTAATAGAACTTATGCTGTGTCTTTATATCTGATGGATAGAAGCTCCGCTAAGAGTGTAACTTCTGATATTACTTTTTCCATTTCTTAGGTAGCTTCTCCTTCCTTTTTACAATTTGACATTTTTACACATAATCTTTAAGTACTATCTTTTAGAAAGTATATCATAGCGCAATTGATTTGTGGAGTAAAAAAAGGTGAGGAAAATATGAGGAGAGCAAATTTAAATAAAAATATGATTGTAATAGCGTGTATTCTCACAGCGGTTCTGCTGATTAGTGCTGCTGTGAGTGTACCTGCTGCCGAGTTAGTATCGGTAAAAGAGGCTAGTGATAGCGACGAGACAGATAAAGAATTCTCAGCAGAATCAGAAAAAGAAGAGGAAGATTCTGTTAGAGATGATTCATTTGTGGAAGATGAAAAATCTGACTCTGAGTTTGATACAGCTAAAGACAATGAAGACGATGGAGGTTCTGAAAGCTCGGATAACATAGTGCCGCCACCGATTCCACCAGACGAAGAAGAGAAAGAATCTGAGTCGGTTTCCACAAAAGAGGAAAGGTCTGGTTGTCCTTTATGTAATGAATCATCAGAGGAAAAAGAAAGCAGTGAAGTAGTGTCGGCACAAAACTCAGAGTTGTTTTCCCAATTATCCGAAAGTGAGAAAGAAGTTTTTGCAAAATCACTGATTCTCATTGCACAGAATCCAGCACTTCTCGCTGAAGCAGCAGGTAGTGCAGTAACTAAAAGAGAGAGGCTAGTAAAATTTTTAGCTGAATATTCAAATGAAAACGAGGAGAAAATAAACTCACTTGTTGAAGGTCTTGCTTCGACTCTTTCATCAGAGAGTTCTTCATCAAAGAGTCTACCAGAGAATCTTGCATTAAAAATTACTGTAGAAGGAAAACCTTTATACCATCTCTTTAAGAGAGGAGTATACGTTGGTTCAACTGCAGATCTATCTAGTGAAAAAAATGGAGAATTTCAGGTATCAAACTCTGGTCAGGAAAAACTCTCTGAAGATGGTTTATACGAAATCGGTCCAATGATGGCAGGAGGCGCTGTTAAATACGAAGAGAGAGAAAACAGTGAAGGCAATTCTGACCCCTGTGACAATATTGTAGAAGGCTGTGTTGAGGCAGCATTAAGTGATATCGACTCGTTTTTAAGTGAACATCCTATAATAAGAGAAAGCCTAAAAAAGACCCTAAAAGGAGCAGTAAACCTCTACGAACACGGACTGGATAAATACCCTGTAGCTACAATAATAAAAACCATTCAAATGGCCAAGCGTGGTGTTGAAGTAGGTGGTACAGCAGCAACAGTTATCGCAACATGGGCTATAAGTCATCCCCTCTTATCAGCGATGATACTCAAAGCCACCATGAGTCTTATCGAAGAATACTGTGAAGATCGTTGTCCAGGTAGCTCATTCAGCTCCCTGTCTTTCCCTGCAGCATCAACCCCATTGATGAATAGTATGAACATGGCACAATCATCAGCTGCTTCGTCATCCACTACAACCACTAGCAGCACATCCACATCTACCATGACAAACACGGAGACAAGCTCAACAGAGACAGACATACAGCAGAACGGTGTCTCGGGTAGCCTTGACCTATAGAAAGTAGAACAAAGGTCATTTAGAAAAAACATCTAAGATTTGGGGCACCCAAAAATTGGTGCTCCATATCTCTATCTTTTTTTTGTATTTTGGTAACTCTTTGATCTCAAATAACTTTTTTTTGATCAAACAAACTTTTTTACCTTTGCCTATAAGAATATATCTCCCATTATGTTATTCAAGTACGTTTTTTTTTGTTATATATGCTGTAATGTTGGATTTAAATATAGATGTTGTTTGTAAGAAAGATAATAAAAAAACCAAAAAAACTTTTCTTAAAAAAGATAAAACTTATAACCTCTCTTTTGTTAATAGCTCCTCCGACCATTTTGATTGCTTATGCAATTTCAAATGATGATGAATTAATGACATCGCTTTGTATCCGTCATAATTGTTCATCGAAGCGGTTGATATATTATATTGAATCCTCCTAAAAAACAAGGGTATTGCTCTTAAACAGCATTTTTTTTTCAATATCAAAATATGAAGCTTGAGGAAAAACATGAAAAAAAAGAAGAAAAAAAAGGGTCTTAAACGAAAACTTGGGCTATTGGAGGTTTTTTGTATAGCCTCTGGTGCTATGATTAGCTCAGGTCTTTTTGTTTTACCTGGATTGGCTTATTCTAAAACAGGGGCATCAGTTATCCTTTCTTATCTGATTGCTAGTCTTCTTATGATTCCTACCTTGTTTTCGAAAACTGAATTGACTACCGCTATGCCGAAAGCTGGTGGGGATTATTTCGCTATAGATAGAAGTATGGGGCCTGCGGTAGGAACTATAGGTGGTTTTGCCTCTTGGTTTTCTTTGGCTTCTAAAACGGCTTTTGCATTAATTGGTATAGGGGCTTTTGTTCAGTTGTTTAACCCAGGATTAAGCGAGTTTAATATCAAGTTGATAGCAGTGGTGTTTTGCATCATTTTTACTATAATCAACTTGTTTGGTGTCGAGCATGCTGGAAAAACACAGGTTCTATTAGTCGGCGGTCTAATAAGTATTCTACTTATCTATATTGTAGTTGGGTTTTTTTATATAGATTTCTCAAGGTTTCAACCATTCACAACTGGAGGTATACCTTCTATCTTTGCGACAGCAGGTTTTGTCTTTGTTTCTTTTATGGGTTTAACCAAGATTTGTAGTGTTGCAGAGGAAATTGAAAAACCAAAAAGAAACATTCCTCTGGGTATGTTTCTTGCGCATATAATTATATCAGCGATATATGTACTTGTTGTATTTGTCACTGTAGGTTTGTTGGATCACCAAACCCTAATGGGCTCCCTTTTGCCGATATCTTTTGGGGCAGATGTGTTTTTGGGTGAGATAGGTTTTATAGCTCTTGGTGTTGCAGCAGTACTTGCTTTTATAACTACTGCAAATGCAGGGGTGCTTTCTTCAACTCGCTATCCTATGGCTTTGAGTAAAGATCAACTTCTTCCTGGTTTTTTTTCGAAGATGTCTAAGAATGGTACACCTTATATTTCGATATTTTTTACCTCTGGTTTTATGATAGCTATTATTTTGTTTTTGGATCTGGATGGATTAGTTAAAACCGCTTCAGCGTTAGTGCTTTTGCTTTTCATCCTTATCAATTTATCACTGATTTTTATGCGTGAAAGCAAAATCAGGCATTACCGTCCAAGTTTTCATTCGCCTTTGTATCCTTGGGTTCAAATCGCGGGGATAATAGGGTATACTGTTTTGATTTTTGAGATGGGTCTGGTGCCGTTGATACTTATAGGGGGTTTTATTTGCTTTGGGTTCGCTTGGTATTGGTTTTATGCACGTGATAAAATATGGCGTGAGTATTCACTTCTTCATGTTGTGGAAAGATTAACTGGTGAAAAAAATACTAGTTATTTGTTGGATGAGGAACTACGGGAAATTCTTATTCAACGAGATGAAATTGAAGAACGACATTTTAAAAATTTGATTAAAGAATGTGAGATTATAGAGCTTGATAAACTTCTTCATCCTGATGATTTCGCTAAGTTGATTTCTCAAAAATTGTCTCAGAGGCTTGATATGGATGAAGATAAGTTATACAATATATTAAATAGTAAAAAATATGATTCAAACATGGTTTCTCATCCTGGTGTTGCTATATTTTCACATGTCGTACCTGGTAGAGATAAATTTGAGATAGCTTTAGTTAGAACCAAGAAAGGACTTATTTTATCTGATGAGGTTGAACCAGTCTATGCTTTTTTTGTTATTCTAGCGTCTCCAGATCAAGAGAGTTTCTATTATCATTCTTTGGTATGGATTACTCAGATTGCGGAAATAGATGATTTTAAAGAAAAGTGGATTGAAGCAGATGATGTTGATGAACTACGAGAGCTTATCTTAGAAAATTGGGAGAAAAGAGAATTGTTTTAATGGTATAGTTTACGGTATTTTTTTCCACAGTTAGGGCAGATTATAAAATCGAATGGATAACCATGGTGACATTTTGGACATTCTTTTTCTGTTTCTAATTCCATAGTTTTTTCTCTCTATTATTTTATATCTGTTTTAGGTTGGATCCGCATTTTGGGCATTTTTTTCTGCTTGTTCTAAATATTTTTGAGCATTTTTGGCATTGAGATATCATATTATATCATCACAAGTGTTAACAATTATCATTATATTTTCCATTCTATAAAAAAATTTCGTGCAAAAAATGGTTCTCTTAGCCTGAAATTCTAAAGATAGACTTCAAAAAAGTTGGATTCTGTTTATCCTTATCCCATATAATTAAGCGGGAGACTTTGGATATCTTTTTTAGCTCCACCGTTTTTTAGATTTGTATAGTTAAATCTTTGGGTATTACTTTTCCTCCACATGATGGACAAGATCTTAACCTGTTGTAATATTTTGCTTTGCATCTAGTGCATACAAATTCGTCCATTTTTTTCACCTTGTTTTTTTGTAATCTTTATTGCCAGCTAAATGTATTTAAAACTGACGATTTTATATTCGACTATAAACGATATCAATTGGGTTTTAAAAAGAAATAAAGCAATATGTAACAAATAAATGATTAAAAGATGTTTTAAAGAATAAATATCAACAAACAATTTTATTAAAGAAAAGAATCATACTATTATCAGAGGAGATGGGAAAATAAACATGAAAAAAATAGTTATTATCATAACAATTTTTCTTCTAATCGGAAGCAGTTGCCTTAGCGGATGTCAAGAAAAGATTTCTAAACCTCCATCAGAGGGAGACACCTCTCAAGACAACTCAACAAAAACATCAGAAGGATCTCTATTATCCAATGTAAACCCACCTTCTTCTTATCATCTAAACATTTCGTCTTGGGAAGGGGATAACCATCATCTCTGCTATCTAGCCTGTACCTCAATGATGCTAAACCATTATGATAGTGACATCTGGTTTAGCGATGTTCTTGTATACACTGGAGCTGCCACATCATTCCAATCAAAAGACAATAGTGATAGTAATGATAATGAAAAGTATGAGGATGAAGAAGGTAGTTCCTATCCTTCTGAAGAAGATGAAGGGGAAGAAACGGAAGGTGGACCATTGCAAAAGGGAGTTATTAATAATTTAATAATCCCTACAGTGTTGAAAAATCTAGGTTTTAAACCTCATATAGCAGTAGTTGGTGAGGTGGAAGGGATGACCTCTGGTTATTATTACAAAATCCAAGATAGAGAACAGTTTTCTAATTTAACATCTTTTTTTAATTACTTGAAAAAAGCAATTTCTTCAGGTAACCCCGTTATCACCTGGTTTGACAATTCTACACTATGGAATACTTATTTCCCCAGCATAGGCATTGGTTCAGAACCATTAGTAGTAACTGGTTACGATGAAAACTATGTTTATGCCAATGTAGCTACAGATGGAAAGAATAGTACAAACAACTCTATACCTGTCGATGATTTTCTGAACGGCTGGATCGGATCAACTCCATTTTTCATTTATGCAACTAAAAACAGCAGCTATGGAAAAAATACTACAGAGATTTTATCTGAGTTGAAACCTTATGCAGAGAAAGCTCCGTTGAATTTAAGAAATTGTGCCGATGGTCTTGAAAACGGTACCGTTGATCTTGGAAAACTCGGCGAGTTAGGAACTGTTGCTACTAGTTTTGGAAAATATTCTGGATTGAGGAAAAATCTAGCTATTTTCCTAAAAGAACAAGGATATGAAAATATTTCAGCAAAATATAACAAATCAGCCTCTAAATTTGCCTGGGCATATGAAATATCAGATCATGATGATAAAACACCTAGTGATGTAGCTGACCTACTTAGAGATATAGCTACAATAGAGGAAGAGACCTACAATCTCTGGTCGTAGAGACAGAATCTTTTTCTAATAGAAAGATGGATGGGAGTTTAGAAAAGTGTGGAATCTAAGAGACTATATAGTTGTTCTGTTTCTCCCGTTTTTGGTTCTTGTTCTCCCTCTACCAATGATTTTTCTACATCAGCATTTGGTTGTTTTATTGTTATTGTAGTTGTATCGTAACTAAGTATTTCAACCTGGGAAAGCATGGTTTTATCGATACTTTCTTTGGATTATGAGATATGTTGTACCAAAAATTAGATTAAAAACTAAACCTAAAAAAGTTGATCGTTCTTAACCCATAATTGCGTTACAGATTCTATAATTTTATTATCGCCTTGGGTTTAATAGCTCGGAATTTTATTTCTATGTAGTTGACAGATTTTAGGATGATTCAATTTATTCCTACCTGGGTTTAATACCCCGTGAGCTTGCTCCGGTGGGTAATTTTTA
>JAZKSG010000022.1:0-23533 GCA_036626215.1 Thermoplasmatota archaeon | reverse complement strand
CTACAAATCAATTTTTGGAAAAAATTAGTCGGATGTCTGCTTATGGAATTATAGGGAATATATTGTATCTTATAGCATTCATTATCCCTTATAAACGTATCAAAAATGGGGAACTCCTACCAGTTTTACCGGGGCATCTGAAAAGATGTATGAATTGTGGAAAAGCTGTTCCCTCTGGTTCAATTGTGTGTCCATATTGTGGTAGTAGGTTCTATGAGAAAAAAAATGTAGATACAATCTCTACAGAAGAACCATATGAACTATCAAAAAATGAAGAGAGAAGGTGAAAAAAATGTTTAATGATTTTACTATCTGTTTAACAATCCTTGTTATTTTTATTGTTTTTCTTGTAATAATCCATCTATTTAGTTGTAAAAAAATATTTTTTACTAGAAATCCCAAATGAGAATGTTGAAGACATTAAAAAGAAATCTATAAAAATTTTTAAAAAACTAGGATACAAAGTGGAAGAGAAGAAGAAAGATATGGTTATGGTTCAATCAGGGAGTTTTACAGCCACTAATCTAATTTTTGAACAAGATGGTCTAAATGTTTCTGTTTATAGGAAATCAAGTTCGACTACTACTGCGGATATCATTATGGTTGTTGGTTTTTTAATAAGTGGTTTTTTAATACCTGTGATAGTGGCAGTTGCTGTTGAAATAAAATCCAAGAATTTTGCACGAGATAAAATTCTACCGATTCTTAAAGAATACAAAAAATATGACCGGAGATGTTCGTATTGTCAAGAAGATGTTCCTTTCGATGCAAAAATTTGTCCTTATTGCAGTAGAAAACTCTGATTTTTTGTTATCAAAGCTTTTAATAAACAGAGTTTTATCTCTTAAAGATAATGTGCAGGTATATGAAAAAAATCTTAGTTTACCTTTCAATTTTGGTTGTATTCATTTTGTTTTTTCTGAATATAAACCCTGTTCTGGGTTATAATTCATATAGTGGAGAAGATGTTAACGAATCTATGTTTACAAACTCTTCTAGCGACTTGGGTATTGTTTTTTTAGTTGTTTTTGTTTTGTTTATAGGAGTTTTGGCAGCGGGTATATGGGTATATCTTGATGCAAAAAAACGTGGGGAACCAGGAGGATTATGGCTGACAGTAGTATTAATTTCTAATTATGTAGGACTAATAATATGGTTAATATTTAGACCTACATTGAAACAAGGAAAACAAGAGGATAGAAAATATATTGAAAGTAATCTAAATTATTCATCTATAGCAAGCACTAAATACAACACGTATAAAACTGATACTCGTGGTAGAATATGTACCAATTGTGGACGACCTATACCTTTTGATGCAAAACTATGCCCATATTGTGGTAAAAAATTCAAAAGTTATATCTGAAAAAAGTTTTTGTTAGATGTCATTTGGTGATCGTTTTCTATTACTTTTTATTTTAGGTAATATTTTTGTGGTTACATACCAATATATTACTAATCCATATGGTACTATAATTAGAGGGGTGTATGGAAATAGAGACAAAATAGGGGCAGGTATGTAAAGAACTATTGATAGTATAAAGTATTTAAAAAGTTCTGATCTATAGACGCCATATCCGATTAATGTACCGGTGGCTCCATGTAGCAATATTAACCCTACTGAAATGAAGAATGCAAAGGATAGGGTCTCTACACTACTGTTTAATCTTGAACTGGAGACGATTATATAATATGGAGTGAAAACTGAACCAAAACCTAATCCAAGACTCAATCCGTATATTGTGGTAGATCTTTTTTCCTGAAATCTAGGAAGGTTTAGTATCACTGTTTTAAACATTTGTTCAAAAAGAGGAAATAATAGTATTACTCCGATTAGTCCTGCATCTCTTTGTGTTATTCCTTCCATTATTATTGAGATTACACCGGCTGCAATACCTGCTATAAAAGTTATAAAAATAGTTTTTTCTTTGTAGATTTCCTCATATCCTTTCAAACTTATATAGATTAATATAAGAGCGGGGATTATTCCAAGGAAAAGCATCGCCTGCGGTAAAGCATCCATAAATGTCTTCTCAGAATAGCGTTATAACGAAGAATATATTAAAGGTAACCGATTTCAACAAAAACAAAAAAAGGAGTATAGAGGTGATTTGGTCTCATGTTAGAAACACCGGTTATAGTGTTAAATGTTAAAACTTATGCAGGAGCAGTTGGGAAGAAAAATTTAGAAATCGCTGAATTAATGGATAAAATCAGCGAGGAAACAAACGTCAGTATGGCTATTGCTGTTCAAACAGCTGATATTAGACTACTAAAAAATGTGAATATACCTGTCTACGCGGAACACATTGATCCTATAGAGCCAGGTAGCCATACAGGATGGACACTGCCTGAGACAGTAAAAGACGCGGGAGCAGTTGGAACACTTATTAATCATAGTGAACATCGTTTGAAGCTTGCAGATATAGATTTCTGTATAAAACGTGCAAAAGAACTAGGTTTAGAGCAAATTGTCTGCTCAAACAATGTCGATACCTCTAAAGCAGTAGCAACGTTAGACCCTGATTTTGTAGCAGTTGAACCACCAGAACTTATAGGTGGAGACCTTTCTGTAACCTCCGCCGATCCAGAGATAGTTAGTGGTACAGTGGAAGCAGTTGAAAAGATAAACAAAAAAACTAAAGTGTTATGTGGTGCAGGTGTAAAAAACGGTGAAGATGTAGAAAAAGCAATTGAACTAGGGGCGGAAGGAGTACTACTCGCCAGCGGTATCGTAAAGGCAAAAGATAAAGAAAAAGTAATACGTGACCTTGCATCTGGAATATAAAAAAAGAAGTTAAGTACCTCCGAATGTAAAAAAATGCCAAAGAATCGTCATTAGATTTATTCATCTGGAATAACTTTTTAGACCGGTTTTCTTCTATAATTTTTCTTTTCTCCTTAATATTTAGATTAGAATCAAAAGTTTTCGTTACCCTTTTCAACTCCTGATAACTAATAATTTTACGCTTTGAATTTTCAAGAAAAGCACGTATAGCAACATCCTTCTTATCTTCCAAATAAAAGATAACACGATCATACATCTTGATCTTACAGATACTTGGAAAATGTCTCTTTAATTCATTATATTCTGGAGTATGATATCTTTTTGATGCAAGAGCATAACCATCTCTCAAAAGATCTTTCATTAATTCCAACTTTTTATCATGGACACGCAGGTTTTTAAAAGGACGCAAGCAAATATCGCGAGTATGATAACTAACAGTCTTTTCAGTCACTCCAAAATATATAGCAGTTTGTCTTTTAGACCTGCCACTTTTTACTTCTTTTCTGATTTTATTTCTTAGTTCTTTTGATATTCCACTATTTGTTTTGATGTCTTTAGTGACTCTTAAAACCGTTTTATAAGATATATCAAAATCATGAGAGACTTGAATTTTTGATTTCCCTTTTCTGACCTCAGATCGGATTTTATCAATTATCTTTTCATCCATCAATTCATATGTTAAAAAGTAGTATAAAAAGATAATTTTGAATTAATTCATTGGCAAAAAATTAAATGAGTTTTAGAAGGCACCTCTTCGCATTCCTGTTAAAATAAACAGCAATATAATATAGATTATTACAATTATAATACCTGCAATTGATGTCCATAATCCACCAAGTTCAGGATTTTTCTTATACTTTACTATTCCAGCAATACCACAAACTATTGCAATAATCATTAATATCACACCACCGGTGCCAACTAAAAATTGAATTACAATAGTTAGTATACCTGCAACAAGTGCGCCTAAGCCCCATTCATTTTTTTGTTTCTTTTCCATAATATCACCTCAAATGTTTATTTTTTAACTTCAGAAATATTTGGGAATAAACTTGTAACAGCTGCATCTATCTCATCTATACGTTTTTTAGAAAAAGTAAATTGCATTGCTTTACCTATTTTTGGTATTTTCTGATTAAACTGTAATAAAAGAGAGCTTTCAAATACACCTTTTCTTACATATACTCTTTCAATATCCATTTTATTAATCTCAAAACATTTTTTGTGACTTGCAAGTATTTCATCAGGTGTTTTTGTTTGATCCATCTTGTCAGATTTTTTCTTAAGATGTGATTCAGCAACAGCTGCTCCAACAGCTCCTGCAAGACCAAATGTTAAAGCAGCTCCAGCACCTCCAGATCTACCCACAAATTCACCAATCATTCTATTATTTGTAAATATTAAATTGAAGAATTTGCTATCGGCTCTTTGCATCCCATTTATTCTACCTATAATTTCCTCACTCATAATGCATCCATCCTATTTCATTCAATCAATTTTCCTAATATAAACATTTCGTATATTATTGGGAAAACATTATTAATTAATTTCAAATAACAAATGATATAGGAGTTGGGATGAAAATGCAAGAGGGATTAGTAGAAGATAAATCTTTTTTTAGTGATTTAAAAAAATATGAAATTGGTATGATAATTGGAAGTATAATACTAATTGTTGGTTCAGTATTGCCTTGGATTAAAGCATATGACCTATTTGAATCAGCCACATTTTCAGGTGTAGAACTACAACTTGGAATTATTACAATGATATTTGGTCTTATTATGATTTTATTAGTTTTTGTTTGTAAAAAATTTGATAAAAAAGTAATTTCTAATAGACTTGGAGTTATCTTAGGATTTATTACATTTGTATTAACTATCTCAGTAACACAAGGAATTCTTGAAATGGGTTCCTCATATTCATTGTTTTCACCAGTAATTGAAGCAGAATATGGGGTCTTTGTAACATTAATTGGAGGAATTATTTTAGGAATATTTTCAGGCATTGGTGGCATTAGAGATGATTAATTTTTATTAATCCATTCCTCTATTGCTTCTTGAATTGCTGCTGTGATATTTCCTCTTTTCATTCCATATTTTTCAAAAACTTTTTTTCTAAATTTTTCTTCAAGATCATCAGGCAATATCACATCAATTCTACCCATAGTTATCAAAAACTGAATATTTTATAGAGGTTTTAAACTTTTCCACTTATACACTTAACCACAACACTTATAAACATATAATTTATACACTTATGTGTAAAAGTGTAAATACAAATAGATAAAGTTGCCAAAGGCATGGAGAAAATTGAATGCCAGATAGCACACAAAATATCTCCAAAGAAAAAATAGAATTGGAGATATATAACACATTTGAACTATTCAACAAAGAAAAAAATATTTGTATAGCAGGATTCCTAAATAAATTAAAAATTCATGATAATGAAAATCAGGATTATAGGAAAATAAAATTCACTTATAATTCACTCTTTAGACTTTTAATTTTTAAAAAATTAAAGAAAATCAAATATCAAAATCAACTACACCGATATCTAAAATCACATCCAGAAGAAACACTATTACTTGGATTAACAAATATCCCAGATAGGAGAACCATCGGGTATTTTTTACACCATATTTTAAACGATGAACAAAGAGAACTTATTGATTTTATTGTTTTAAAAGTTGAAGAAATATCTGAAAAATTTGGAATATTATTTGATGTTCAAACGTTGGAGCCCGAAAGACCTAATAAACTTACAAAGAAAAGAAATCAAGAATTACAAAGAAGGAAGAATACAAAAGAAGTTTGTAAACTTATTAAGAAAAGGTTTTCACCTTTTATTGATTTTAAACTCCGGCATAATACAGTTTATCAGAAAAATCAGTTCATTGATCTCATGTTACATATGGGTATGACACGTGATTTTGCAGAAAATGGGAGTAAAACATTAAATGAACTAAGAGAAGATAAGAGCCCTAATGCAGATACACTTTTGTATCATATTAAAAACCATAATGACCTACGAGAGATACAGAGGATGTATCTTACTCTTTTTGAAATACTCTGGGAAATGACAAAACAGACTAATGTTATTGATCTTAGAAAATCATATGATGTTGCAATTGACTATACAGAATGGTTCTATTACGGTGATAGAAGCACTCCTATGGTTGTTGGTAAAAAACCAGAAAGAGGGACGAGTAAATGCTATAAATTTGCAACAATCAACATAGTTGAATCAGGTAAAAGATTTACATTGCTTGCTTTACCTGTTGGTCCATTTGATAACAAAGACGAGATCCTTCAAAAATTATTAGATTACACTGCTAAAAGGATAAAAGTTAGAAGAATTTATGCAGACAGAGGGTTTTTTGACTCTAATTCAATAAAGATTTTTAACAAATTTCATCTAAAATATATAATGCCATGTACACATTATTCAACAGTTAAAAAAGCATTAGATCTTATGTCTGCTCCATCTGTTGTTAAAGATTTTGAAATGAAAAATATAACCTTTAACATGGTAATTGTAGAGGATGAAGAAGGGAATAAAAGGGCATTTGCTACAAATGATGGATACAATGAAAACGATCTTAATCTTGCAGAAAGACTCTTCTATCTTTATAGTAAAAGATGGGGTATAGAAACAAGTTACAGAGTAAAGAAGCATTCATTTTTACCAAAGACAACATCAAGAAATTATCTAATCAGGATATTCTATTTCCTCTTCTCAGTATTATTTTACAACCTCTGGTTACTTGCAGATATTCTAATTTGGATGTCTATATTTGGAGAAGTAGGACAAGATCATTTGGTTACATCAAAGTATTTCGGTACAATTCTTTACAATATTGATCCAGGAGGATAACATGTTGTATATCCAGTTTTATTCGTTTTCCTTTTTTTATTAATTTGAAATAGATTTAATTCTTACAAATTGTTGTATATATCTATTATTTAGTCATTTTTCTCCTTATAGAATGCATTTTTTCTGTATGAAAATTAGTAAAATATAGTCAATTTTTTAGATTTCAACAGATAAAAAATCTACTTTCGGAACTACTTAAGTTTTTTTAAGTTTAATACAAACTTTTCTTTTTTCTTCCAATTTTGAGATAAATCAAACCAAAAATTATAACATATAATGGAACTAAGAAAACACTCATAACTATGCTATAGATGTTTGACAAAAATGTAATACCACTAACATTGGATATTATAAATCCCGGGACACTAAAAGCCATACTGATAATCATCATGATTATAAAAGTCACAAAAAGCAATATCACGTTTCCCTTTGAAACTCGCCAACTTTCTTTTAAACTTTCTATTGGACCTAATCCATCTATAACCGCAGCATACACAAATAAGGATAGTCTTAAACCAACATAAATCCAGATTATTCCTATTATCGCAAGTAAAAGAGTTGAGATACAGACTAAAGCTAAAATGTTATTTATCACTGCAATTAGGGTAACGACAAGTAGAATGATGAATGGAGAAGAGACTATGAGTGTGCCAATAAAAATGGTTGCAAAAATCTGTGGGAAATTATGCAGTCCATAACTCATAGCTTCAGGGGTAGACATCTGGCTTCCTTTCTCTTCTTGAAATTCTAATTTTTTTATTATTGCTGTAAAAGATATAGTATATGCTGCTATATACAGGAAGAGAAACACAATGAATATAGATATTAAGATAGAAATATTTGATTTAATATTCTCGTAAAAAACATGGGAATACTCTGGGGATATCTTGTTGGAACTTTCTGGGACAAATTTGGAACCCCAAAAGCAGCATAAAAAAATAAAACAAAAATATCTCTCTTTTTTTTCTTTTATTAAATTGATTTATTCTTTCAGGGAATTTATTGCTTTTGAATAATCTTTGCTTTTGAATATAAAACTTCCAGCTACCAAAACATCTACACCGTATTCCCTAAGTTTCACCGAGTTTTTATCGTTAACACCGCCATCCACCTCCAGAATAATTTCTCTATCCGAGGTATCAATAAGTTCTCTAACTTTTTTTATTTTAGAGAGTACATCTGTGATAAAACTCTGACCGCCGAAACCGGGGTGAACAGTCATAACTAAAACAAGGTCAACCAGAGGCAACAAATCCTCTATCTCCTCTGCAGGGGTATCTGGATTCAGAGAAACACCGGCTTTACAACCAAATTCTTTGATTTTTTTGATAATAGATGAAGGATTTTCTACTGCTTCAACATGGAAAGTTATCAGATCTGCACCAGCATCTACAAAGTTTTCAATATATCTATTTGGATCTTCAATCATTAGATGTACATCAAAAAAAAGATCAGTAGTATTCCTAATTTTAGATATAACAGCTGGTCCAATAGTGATATTAGGTACGAAATGACCATCCATCACATCTATATGAACCCAATCCGCTTCTGCTTTTTCTATAGCTTTAATTTCTTCTCCAAGTTTTGAAAAATCTGCTGATAATATCGAAGGTGCAACTTTTACCATAATATATTTTACCAAAAAAATGGTATACTTTTATCCTTTATAAAACTGAATGAAAAATTAATCCAAACGTTTTTTGGAAATATATAGATGGAGACAAAAAGCGATTTTTATTTTTTTACTTTTCTGATTTTGAACTCCGCCATACCTATGGGTATTATTTCTATGTCGTCTCCATCATTAATATCATGTGCTTTTGCAAGTTGGCTTGGTATTGTCAACACCAAGCTGCTTCCTACTACTCGGGCTTTCCTTGTTAGAGGCATCTCCCATCCCTCACCAGCAAGAAACATAATGTATGCCTGGATATATATATGTTTTGATTTTTTCAAATATATCCAAAAATAGCCATAAGAAGAAGCCTACAAAAGTATCTATATAAAAATGTATAAATATAAAACATCCAAAAAGTTATGAATAACAAGTATATACCGATTGGTGAAATCAAAAAATTATATTTGTTTTGGGCGAGGTAAAAGAATTATGAAAATATTTGTAGACACAGCAGATTTAGATGAAATAAAAGAGTTTGCATCATGGGGCGTAGTAGACGGGGTTACAACCAATCCAACGTTGGTAAAAAGAAGTGGGAGAAGCTTCCAAGAGATAATAGAAGAAATCTTCGAGATAGTAGATGGATCAATAAGTTTGGAAGTAGTAAGTGAAAAAGCAGATGACATGGTAGAGGAAGCAAAAGAACTGGTTTCCAAAGTCGATAAAAAACATAGGGAAAATGCTACCGTTAAAATACCGATGACTACAGAAGGATTAAAAGCAGTTTCACAACTCAAAAAAGAAGGAATAAAAACAAACGTAACCCTTGTATTTTCAGCTAACCAAGCGTTTCTAGCTGCTAAAGCCGGAGCGACATATGTCAGTCCATTCATAGGTAGATTAGATGACCGTGGAAAAGACGGAATGATGGTTGTACACGAGATAATGGAAATGTTCAACAGCTATGATTATATCGATACACAAGTAATCGTCGCTAGTATTAGACATCCTATGCATGTGATTGAAGCAGCTAGAATAGGGGCACATATTGCAACAATCCCTCCAAAAGTACTAAGGAAAATGCCTAATCATCCTCTGACAGACAAAGGAATACAAAAATTCCTAGACGACTGGGAAAAAGTCGAAAAATAAAGAAAACAAAAAAAAGTAAAATTTTTTATTTTTTCTTAACTTTACCAAAACGTTTTTTTCGTTCTTTAGCTGTGCGGCCAGTAGCTTCGTACAAAAATTTGTTCCATTTTTTGATTATACTATAGTCTCCACTAGGTTTCTCTGGTGGATCAATGTCGACATAGAAAGATTTTCCATCACGTTTCATATGGATTTTACCGATGCCTTCAGTTTCGAATTCAATACCTTCTTCAATGTCTCCTTTTTCTCCAAAATAGTCATCAACTAAAGCCTCTATGTCTGGATGATAACCTTTTTTTATTTTATATTCTCTCATAACTTGTGCAACCCTATCAAAGTATGATAAAAAATAAGAATAAAACCTTTTTGGAAAAAAATGGAAGATACGGATGTTTTTATGTCATCAGCAGATTATAGATGTATAGTATCAACGGCAGAAACACCAGAGATACAATAGACATCAGTTTTATCAAAATGTTCAACGATGGTCCAGAAGTATCTTTACATGGATCACCTACTGTGTCACCTATAATCGTTGCTTTATGCGCATCCGATCCTTTTCCACCAAGGTTTCCATCTTCGATGTATTTCTTACCGTTATCCCATGCTCCACCTGCGTTAGCCAGAAATACAGCTAGTAAGAAACCTGTTGAGATAGAGCCAATGAGTAAACCTCCAAGACCTATAGGTCCAAGAAGTATTCCAACTATGATTGGTGAAACCACAGCCATAACTCCTGGTAGAACCATTTCTTTCAAAGCATTAGTAGTACTTATTTTTACACATCGTTGATAATCTGGTTTGTTTTCATCGCTTTCTAAAAGGTTGAATTTTTTGAATTGGTAACGTACTTCTTCAACCATTGCATGTGCTGCACGACCTACAGCCCCCAGTGTAAAGGCTGAGAAAACAAATGGTAACATGGCACCGATGAAGATCCCTCCGACGAGTTGAGGGTTGGTAAGTGAAAGTGAAAGATCTACGTTGAATCCTTGGACTTTTACTATTTCTTTAGCTGTCATTATATATGTAAATATCAACGCCAAGGAGGTTATAGCTGCAGAGCCTATTGCAAATCCTTTACCCATAGCAGCTGTTGTATTTCCAGCGGCATCAAGTTGCTCTGTTCTTTCACGTACCTGTTTGCCCATACCAGCCATCTCTGATATTCCTTCAGCGTTATCTGCTACAGGGCCGTAGCAGTCAGCTGCAAGTGATACACCTAGAATGCTTAACATCCCCACAGCGGATATTGCTACACCGTAAAAACCGGCGAAATAATAGGCTGTAAGCATCGCCACTACTACCGCAATTATTGGTATAACAGTGCTTAACATACCTATTTTCATACCTTCTATGATTACGGTGGCAGGTCCGGTTTCGGCGGATTTACCGATCCCCTGCGCCGGAGGTTGTTTATCCGAGGTGAAATATTCGGTACTTAAACCAATTATTACTCCTGCTACCAGGCCAGCTATCATCGCATAGAATGGAGCTAATTCTCCCTCTAAAACATACCAGATGGTTATACCGCCGAAAACTGCGGTTAAAATAGCTCCTATGAATAGTGAATATCGAAGGGCGCCGTAAACGTTTTTACCTTTCCATCCAAAAACAACTATAACGCTTATTATTGAAGCAAAAATACCCATTGCAGCTATCAATAAAGGTAGGAGTATTGTGTTTTCTCCATATTCTGTAGGAACAAAAAACTTGCTGCCTACAGCTGCAGCAGCGAGAGCCGCTAGCGCCATTGTGGCTATGATTGAATCAACATATGATTCGAATAAATCTGCGCCCATACCAGCTACATCGCCAACGTTGTCTCCAACTTGATCTGCAATTGCTGCTGGATTACGCGGGTCGTCTTCAGGTATTCCTGATTCTACTTTTCCAACTAGGTCTGCTCCTACGTCAGCTGATTTGGTATATATACCGCCGCCTACACGAGCGAATAATGCTATTGATGAAGCTCCGAAGCCGAAGCCGAAAAGGATGTTGGTTGTTGTTACAAAATCTAAATCAATTATACTGTTGAACAATGTGTAGAGTCCTATAATTCCTAATAATCCAAGTCCTACTACACACATCCCCATGACTGCTCCACTGGAGAAAGCTACTTTTAGACCTTTTCCGAGACTGTTTTTTGATCCTTGTGCAGCACGGACATTGGCAAGGGTAGCTATACGCATACCTATGTTTCCGGCAGCTGCTGAAAAAACTGCTCCAACTACAAATGATAGAGATAAACCCCAATGCATCATGCTATCTTCTATGAACGAAGCGGCATACAAGACTAAAGCCACAACTATAACAAAAACGATTAACACGCGGTATTCACTGTTTAAGAAAGCCATCGCTCCCTCTCTAATCGAGCCGCTTATCTGCTGCATTTTTTCGTTTCCAGCGTCTTGACTTTTTACAGAAAAATATAGATATATCCCAAAAAACAGGGCTATTATTCCAGATATCGGTATCATTATCGAAAGATCCATATTTTTTTATCCTCCAAACCTTTCTGAAGGTGGTTATTATCGACTGTTATTTAATGTTTATGATATTTAAATAGGAAAACGTGATGAAAAAAGTTGTTTTCTTGGATTGAAATTATTCAGGTTAATAACTAATGTACAATAAAAGTAATATAGTATAAAAGATAAATATTATGAACAAGATATAAAAGGGAGATTATATTATAGGCTGAAAAACTAATAAGTCAGTTATTTTAAAGCATAATCTAACGAGGAAAACTAAAAAAAATATGTTAGAGAAAATCGGTAACTTTATAGTAAAAAAACCATGGCTAACAATCATCTTAGTTTTAATCATAACCATAGGTTTATCGACTCGTCTACCTCAGATAGAGATGAAAACACAAACCGAAGATTTCATGCCAAAGGAAGAAGTAGTTACCGCAAGTAACAGAATCACAAACTATTTCGGTCAAGACAAACAAACAATGTTTCTATATATTAACAGCGAAGAATCAGAACATATACTCACACCTGACGCCATCAGAGAGCAATATTACATCCAACAGAATCTGGTTGAAAAAGAAGAGGTTGACAGTGCTATAAGTGGCGTAACTTTCATCAATCAAATCTCTCAGATAGAATACGGCAAAAGTGTTGACGAATGTACAGATGAACAGATAAACACTATTTTGGATGATTTGTTCTCAGAGCCTGAAAAAGAAATCAAAATTCTACAAAATGATGACTCTAATGAAAAAACAAATTATCGGGTTTTTCCTAATTTGTTAAGAGGTAAAAAACTAGACAGCCTAGATATAAAAAATGGAGATATAGGATATAATAACAAAACGATGTCTTTCACTATAAACGTCTATGACCTTTCAGAGATTGAAAAATCATTGAAAAATCCCCTTATTTTTACCAACACTCTTGAATGGTATATCGATTTTGAAAATACTCTAACATTAACAGAAGAAATGGATATCGACTACCGTATAGCAGCACATATCGAACCTAAACATCCTCTTTGGACGATAGGAGAAGGAATCCTGCCGAATATTAAAAATTTGTTTCAAAATGTTAAAAACCGGGAGCTGTTCAACACATACGAAAAAAAGGTATATCTATGGGTTAAACCACCAAACAGCGGAATGTATTTTCCTCTACCTCTCGAAACAGGAGAAATGGATCTTAATAAAAACAAAAATCAGATAAATATCGAAGTAAACAGAGAAGAGTTAGGACGATATGGTATAGCTACTCAGCTGGGGTCGTTTTCACTTCCAGCTAAACTATCCAACCTCTCTATTGGATGCAGATATTTTAAGAATCCATTGGGCACTGGATGGCTGAGAGTAGAAACAAATCGTAGCTATATACTAAACAAAATCCAGAAATGGCAACAAAAACCGATACTAAGTGGGATAGCAGACAGGATACTAAAAAGAGTGGGAGATATATCTGTAGAAGATTTCGACGATTTTTTCAAAAATGCAGATCAAAATATGCCTTTACCTGACAAAATAGCTTTAAAAGATATAGAATCCCAATGGAAAAACGCGGATACCACCGAGAAGGAAAAAAAGATACTTTTTATAAAACCCACTTTTTATGACGACATTAAAGTCGGGACAGAAGGATTTATCTCCAAAGAATATCGGGAGAGTTATAGACCTTCTTCTAGTCTGATAATACTTGAGTTGAATTTATCTGCAACTCAGGGGTACTCGGAAACTATCAACGTAAACCGGTTGATTGTAGACAGTTTAAATCAACTTGATAAAGAAAGAAGTTTTGTATCAGCTAAAGCCACCGGTCAAGGAGTGGTATCATCGGATATTAACAAAGTGACATCGGAAGCAAATCAGTTTATAGCACCGTCGATTTTTATCATTGTTTTTGTAATTTTATTTCTCAATTTTAGAAGACTATCATATGTAATCCTTCCGATGTTGACTCTTCTGATAGCGACAATTTGGCTTTTTGGAACATTGGTTATCCTTGGTATGTCTTTTAGTGTGATGCATGTAGCACTCATACCTTTGGTATTAGGTTTAGGGGTGGATTATGCTGTACATTTATTCCATAATTATAGATCTGAGATAGATGACGGAAAAAATCCATCTGAAGCAATATTAAACTCGGTTAAAGATGTTGGTGGAGCTATGTTTCTCGCTATGGTTACCACCGTTATAGCCTTTCTATCGTTTTTATCGGCTACAGTTCCAGGTGTTAAAAACTTTGGTATACTGTTAGCTCTGGGAGTAGCTTTTACTTTTATCACGGCTATAACTATTCTTCCCGCGATGAGATATTTGCTTGATAGAAAAAACCATGTTAAAACATCTAAACTCAAAATTTTTGATGTAAATGTTGTGATGGGTAAAGTATCTCAAGCAGTGATTAAACATAGGAAAAAGATACTTTTGATTATGGTTGTTATTTCTCTTCTCTTTGCCACCGGCGCCTACCAGCTTCAAACAAGTTTTGATTTGGATCAATATGTTCCCTCAGATACACCTTCAATTGAGTTGTTTGAGAAGATAGGAGCTAACTTTCCTTCTAGCAGTCAACAACAAGATTATATTCTTATTGAGGGAGATGTAGCTTCTGTAGAAACTCTGAAAGGGATTAAAGAAACGCACGATAATCTAAAAGATGATACGTTTGTAGCTAGAAACCCTGATGGTAGTCTAAAAACACAAAGTGTTTACACTGTTATTCAAGAAGCAATAAGTCTAAACAATTCTTTGATCAAGGAATATAATATTAACCCTGAAACAGGGATACCTAGATCTGATGAAGATGTCAAGGAACTATATGACTATCTCTATAGCAAAAAAACAGCGGATTTACAAAATATAGATATAGAAAAAATGGATATGAGGGAAATTCAGGATAAAAAATTTGAAATGGATACTACTGGTGGACAAATAAGGAATGTACTGCATAAAGAAGATTCTTCTTATGACGCCACAGTTATACGAGTTTATATCTCTTCAGCTATAGGGGCAAACGGAGAAAGCGCGGATAAACAGATGGAGGTTATAAAACGTGAACTCCAGAACGATGTAACAGAATATGGAGAATGCACATCTATAGTGACTGGATCAAATATTATAACTCTAACCATAACCAGTTCTTTAAACGAAAGTCAAACTCTTTCGACACTCATCTCGATACTGCTTGCCGCTATAGTGTTGATACTTGCTTATAGAAATCCTCTACTTGGTTTAATAGCTATGATACCAGTAACAGTCACCATGTTATGGATTCTTGGAAGCATGTATTTCATAGGTTACACTTTAAACAGTTTAACTATAACTATTACGAGTATAACCATTGGTATAGGTATAGACTATTCTATTCATGCCACTGAACGTTTCAGGCTAGTAGCAGACAGAACAGGGGATGTTACAGATGCTATGAAAGAAACCATTTCCCATACTGGAGGAGCATTATTAATTGCGGCTTTAACAACTGCCTGTGGCTTTGGTATACTAGCTTTTGCACCTATACCGCCTCAACAACAGTTTGGTGTCATCCTAGCTATAACGATAACTTATTCCCTGCTAACGTCTATATTGATTCTACCTGTGGCGTTGGTGAAATGGGCTAAATGGCGTAAAAAACGTAAAGGTTACATTGTTTCAACTAATGGAATGAAAAAAGTAGATGGCAAATGGACAAAGGTTGACGAAAACAACAAACAAAAATAAAAAAAACGTTCAGAGAAAAGACTTTTTTTTGGAAAAATCTTAGAGACAGATTATGTTGAACTACTTTCCTTAACATATTATGCAAAATATTTATTTATGAGGCCTAGTTACGGGGTACATAGTACTATAAATGATGTATAGTTAAAATTTTGAGGTGAATTGTTGTGTCTGAAGACGTAGGATTAGAGAACACAGGCAAAGAAAAGAAATGGAAATCAGTTGATGGAAATACCGCTGCAGCTCATGTAGCATATGCTTTTAGCGATGTAGCTGCTATTTACCCGATTACTCCTTCTTCACCTATGGGAGAAATGGCTGATGAATGGTCAGCTCAGGGTAGAAAAAACATTTTTGGACAAAATGTTAAAGTCGTCGAAATGCAGTCAGAAGGTGGAGCATCAGGAGCTATACATGGATCTCTGGCAGCTGGAGCACATACTACTACATTTACTGCTTCACAAGGACTACTTTTGATGATGCCTAACATGTATAAGATAGCTGGAGAGTTGATGCCTACTGTTTTCCATATTGCATCACGTTCTATTGCAGCTGAAGTTTTATCTATTTTTGGAGATCATCAAGATTCTATGACTGTTAGGGAGACAGGTTTTGCACTTCTTGCATCATCTTCTCTACAGGAGATAATGGATTTAGCTTTGGTGGCTCATCTATCTACTCTTAAATCTTCTGTACCGTTTTTACATTTCTTTGAAGGATTCCGAAGCAGCCATGAAATACAAAAAATCGATATGATAGATTATGAAGATATGTCGGAGTTAGCTGATTGGGATGCAATAAAGAGACATAGAGAAAGAGCTCTTAATCCAGAACATCCTCATATCAGGATGGGTGCTATGGGTCCAGATACATATTTCCAGGTTAGAGAACGAGGAAACGAGTTCTATGAGAAAGTCCCTCAGATAGTTCAGGAGGAAATGGATAGAGTAGCAGAGCTCACTGGTAGACAGTATCATCTTTTTGATTATGTTGGCGATCCAGAAGCTGAAAGAGTAATCGTTATGATGGGTGCAGGTTCAACCACCGCTGAAGAAACTGTAAAATATCTAAACTCCAAAGGTGAAAAAGTTGGACTAGTAAAAGTGAGATTATACCGGCCGTTTGCCGCTGAACAATTTTACGACACGATACCTGATACTGTAGAAAGAATAGCTGTTTTGGATAGAACCAAAGAACCAGGTTCATATGGAGAACCACTTTACTTGGATGTATGTTCAGTTTTCCAGCAGAACAATGATACAACAACTATTGTAGGTGGGAGATATGGACTTAGTTCAAAAGAATTTACTCCGACCATGGCGAAAACAGTTTTTGATAACCTCAAAAAAGATGAACCTAAAAACGATTTCACCATTGGTATTGAAGACGACTTAACCAATACCTCGTTAGAGCTTTCTGAAAAAATCGATACCGCACCAGAATCCACGGTTAGATGTAAATTCTGGGGAATCGGAGGAGATGGAACAGTAGGTGCAAACAAAAATGCGATTAAAATCATAGGTGACAATACAGATAAATATGCTCAGGGATACTTCCAATATGACGCAAAAAAATCTGGAGGTGTGACACGTTCACATCTAAGATTTGGAGATGAACCAATAAAATCTAGGTATTTGATCAACACCGCGGAATATATCGCATGTCACAACCCTTCATATGTAGACAAATATGATATTTTAGAGGGAATCAAAGAAGGAGGCACATTTGTTCTTAACTCCCCATGGACACTTGAAGAAATGGAGGAACATTTCCCAGCAGAACTAAAAAGAAAAATCGCTGAGAAAAATCTTGATTTTTACAACATTGATGCAGTAAAAATCGCTAAAGAGGTAGGTCTTGGAAAAAGAATCAACATGGTTATGCAGACAGTGTTTTTCAAACTCTCAGAGATTTTACCTGTTGATGAAGCCGTTGAACTATTGAAAAAAGCTATTGAGGAAACCTATGGCCATAAAGGCGAAGAGATAGTAAAGATGAACAATAAAGCCGTTGATATAGCGTTGGAAAAAATTGAAAAAATAGATTACCCTGATTCATGGAAAAATGCAGAGGAAGAAAAAACAGAGGTTGAAGAGGAGGAAAAACCTGCGTTTGTTAAAAACGTTGCAGATATGATGTCTTCTCTTAAAGGAAATGATCTTAAGGTCTCTGATTTTGAGCCAAGTGGTTTCTTCCCACTTGAAACTACTAAATATGAGAAACGTGGAGTAGCTATTGATGTACCGGAATGGAAACCTGATAAATGTATACAGTGTAACCAATGCGCGATGGTTTGTCCACATGCCGCTATAAGACCATATCTGGTGACTGATGAAGAAGCAGAAAAAGCACCAGAGGGTTTCGAAGGAATTGATGCGGTAGGACCTGGTACAGATGACTACCAGTTCCGTATACAGGTTTCACCGTTAGACTGTGTAGGATGTGGAAACTGTGCCGATATTTGTCCGGCTCCTAAAGAGAAAGCAATTGTTATGAAGCCTAAAGAGACACAGATTGAAAAACAGGCGCCTTTACATGAATATTTAGATGAACTACCTGAAAGAACAGGCGGATTTGACAAATACAAAGTTAAAGGATCTCAATTCAAAAAACCGATGTTGGAATACTCTGGAGCTTGTCCAGGATGTGGAGAAACACCATATGTGAAACTGATAACACAGTTGTTTGGTAACCGTATGATTATCGCTAATGCCACCGGTTGCTCTAGTATATGGGGTGGCTATGCGCCATCAGTACCATGGACGCTGGATGAAAATGGACATGGACCAGCATGGGCGAACAGTTTATTCGAAGATAATGCCGAATACGGATTCGGAATGCAGCTGGCGACCTCTCAGAGAAGAGAGAATCTTAAACAAAAAGTAGAAAAAACTATAGAAGAAAACGCTGTTGAAGGAGAACTAAAACAGCTGTTAGAAGAATGGTTAGAAAACTTTAACCAAGGGGATAAAACCAAAGAGCTATCTTTGAAGATACAAGAACAGCTAAAAGATATGGATAAAGAAGGTGTCGTTGAGGAACTCTGGGAAGACAAAGACATGTTTACCAAGCCATCACATTGGATAATCGGTGGAGACGGATGGGCCTATGATATAGGATACGGAGGGCTTGATCATGTACTCGCTATGGGTGAAGATGTAAACGTACTTGTGCTGGATACAGAGGTTTACTCTAACACTGGTGGGCAAGCTTCAAAAGCAACTCCTGTTGGATCAGTAGCTAAATTTGCTTACTCTGGTAAAAAAACTAGGAAGAAAGATCTCGGCCGGATGTTCATGACATATGGCTATGTATATGTAGCTGCGGTCTCTATGGGTGCAGATAAGAACCATCTTATCAAAACGTTGAAAGAAGCAGAATCATATCCAGGGCCATCTATAATCATTGCATATGCACCATGTATCAACCATGGCATCAAAGAAGGTATGGGTAAAGCACAAGAAGAAGAAAAAACAGCGGTTAAAACAGGCTACTGGCCGTTGTATCGCTATAATCCAAGATTGGCTGATGAAGGTAAAAACCCATTCCAACTTGACTCCGGTGAACCTACAGAGAGTTTACATGATTTCATAATGGGAGAAATCAGATATAACAGTCTAACACGTACATTTCCTGAAGAAGCAAAGAATCTCCATAAAAAACTTGAAGAAAACGTGGAAGAACGATATAAACAATACAAAAAGATGGCTGAAGAATAAAAAGATTGGAAAACTTTTTCCAATTTTTTTTGTATATTTTTTTATATCTAATCTTTTCTTTCTTTCGAAAAACTAATGTAATCAATTAGCTATTAAGGTGTTTTGGAAGTGGTGCACTTTCTTTGTGGTCAAAAAGAGTTAAGAAGATCGGGGAGTTTTTAAAAAATTCCGATGAAATTCATATAGTTACACATATAGATGCAGATGGTATTACAGCGGGAGCTATCGCCTATGAAACACTTAGAAGGATGAATAAAGATTTTTCTATAGAGTTTGTGAAACAGTTAGATAAAAAGGTTGTTGAACGGTTAAATGATGAGAATCATGAATTGGTTTGGTTTACAGATTTGGGTAGTAGTATAAGTAATAATTCACCGGATCTCAATAAAGTTGTTACTGATCATCATGTTTGCCCTAAAGACTCTGATTATAGTTTTCATTTTAATCCTCATCTTTTTGGGAGAGATGGAAGTGTTGAGTTGAGTGGAGCTGGTGCTACATATCTTGTTTCTAAAAATTTAGATAAGAAAAATATGGATTTAGCTGATTTAGCTGTTGTAGGTGCAATTGGTGATCTTCAAGATCGGAAAGAGGGTTGTCTTCATGGTTTGAACAGGGAGATTGTTGAAGATGGGAGAAAAGCTGGTGTCGTCAGATCTTTTTTAGATATACGTTATTTTGGACGTGAAACAAGACCGGTTTATAAACTTCTTCAGTATGCTAATGATCCGTTGATACCTGGTGTAAGCGGCCGGGGGAGTTCCTGTATTTCTTTTCTTAAAGATATGGGTATTGTGTTGAAAGATGGTGATCATTGGCGTAGATGGATTGATCTATCAAAAGATGAGAGACGGCGTGTTATATCTGGTGTAGCTCAGAAGCTTTTGAATAAAGGTTTTGGGTATAAAATGACGGATCGGATAATCGGAGAGGTTTATACTTTGGAGAGAGAGGGAGAGGGGACTGTTCTTCATGATGCAAAAGAATTCGCTACTTTGTTGAACTCTACCGCTAGATACACTGAATGCGACGTAGGTCTAAATGTCTGTCTGGGGGATAGAGATGAATGGCTTAAGAAAGCTTTGAATTTGTTGAGGGGACATAGACATAACCTTGTAAAAGGAATCCAGTTTGCTAAAGAAGAAGGAATAATCAAGAGAAATCATCTTCAGTTTTTCCACGCTAAAAACGGTATAAGAGATACCATAGTAGGGATTGTAGCTAATATGCTACTAAATGATAGTGAAACTGATAGAAATCTACCTTTGATAGGTTTTGCATATAAAAACAAAAAAGAAGTAAAAGTTTCAGCACGTGCTACACAGAAAACAGTTGACCAAGGTTTAGATCTTTCAAAAGCTATGCATAAAGCAGCAAAAAAACTAGAAGGCGTCGGCGGAGGCCATAATATAGCTGCTGGTGCAACTATACCTCGTGGTAGAGAAAAAGAATTTTTAGAAATAATAGAAAAAGAAATAGAAAAACAGATCAGCTAGAAGAGGTATTGTATATTTTTTCTATCGTAACTTCGTATTTTAAGGTTTCACCAGCCAGATCGTGAAGACTAACACCAACCTTGTTTAAATCATTCTCTAGAAGACTCATAGCCATAGGAACTTCTTGACCCATCTGAGATAGATAAAGAGGTATACTGTAAACACGTTTGAAAGAATAAACTCTGTCAAAAATCATCGTTTTGTTAAATATCTGGGACTCAGTACCTTGAGAGGATTGAAAGGTCAAATTAAAGGTTTCATCGGTTACATTTGTAACTTCAAAACTCATAGTTTGTCCCTGTGATGTAATCTCATAAGTAGCACCCTCCTCCGGTACGGTTGAGATTTTTATTTTAGTGTCATTCCAACTAGCCGTAGTGATCTCGGGTATCAAAACACCCATTTTATTTCCATACATAATAGCTTGGAACTGATCAGATATATTTTCTGATTTAGCCGGAGTAGTTAAGACAGTAACGCTATCAGATGAAATATTTGTTATCACAGAGGAGTTTTCCCAAAGATGATAAGGAGGAATTCTTTTGATATAATTTCCATAATAGAAATCCATTAAGGTACAATTCTCTTTTATGTATCCCATAGGCATCGTGAAGTTACCTTCAGGGAGATCAACCCACTTTAATACGATTTTATCGGCAGTAAAACTCGTAACATTTAATGTCTGATTTAAGAAAGGACAAACTTGGCTGGTGGTAAAAATGTCTCCCTCTTCAACTTTTTCACCATAACCTTCTTCTGGCGACACAGTAAAAGTTTTTGTTTCGCCTTCTTCCAAACCTATCAAGCCGTTTTTAAAACCTTCAACATATCCAGAAGAATAATTACTATATCCCTTAGGGGATTGTTTACTCTGATTGAACGAGACAAATACCTCCGCTGGCTGTCCACCAGTCTTATTTTGATAATCATTATATGAATAATCAAAAATTGTTTCATTTGAAGCATATTTTCCAACATAATGTACGTCGACACAGTCGCCAGTTTCTACTACTTCTCCCTCTTCTGTTTTGTCTGTAAGATTTCCAGCTATTTCATCCCAGTTATCAGCAATGAGAAAACCTGCAACTCCAACCACCACTATTACGAATAAAGCTACTAAAGCAATTCTTTCGTTTTCCATAGCTGTAGGCAAATAAGGTCATACTATATTAATCCTGTCCATTATGTTTTGACCCTATCAGCAACCTGATGATTTTTGCTGCTAAAATAGATGTAACACCATTATCATAACTAGGGCAAACTTCTGTTACATCAAAACCAATTAAACGTTTTGAAAAAACATCAAGTATATCTAAAAAATCGAAACTACTAGCGCCAAATGGTTCAGGGTTAGTTACTCCTGGAGCGAAACATGGGTCAAAAAAATCCATATCAATGCTAAGATACAATTTTTTGTCACCGAAAAAATCTTCTATCTCTTTTAAACAAAAATCCAAACTATTCTCCCTTATGTGAAAAGCATCTCTGTAGAACAAATTTTTTTTCTTAGCATACTCTAATTCTTCTTTTCCAGTAGATCGTACTCCTAAAACTGCGACGTTTTCTATACCAACTTTTTCAACGGCTCTTCTAACCACGCAGGCGTGGTTGTAACAACTGCCTTGATAGATGTCACGGAAATCTAGATGAGCATCGAGAAACAAAACAGCCGTATCCTGAGGTAATGTTTCAACTATCCCAGAGGTTATAGAATGTTCTCCACCGATAGCAATTGGAAATTTATTTTTGTTAAATATTTTTTGAGTGAAGATTTTTATTTTTTTTATCATTTCCTCTGGCTTGTCGTCATTTGTTACATTGATATCTCCATAATCATGTAACGGAATATTTTTTAGATCTACATCTGTTTTTAGGTTGTATGGTTCGAAATTCCAACTTGAGTTTCTTATACTCTGAGGGGCTTTGTTGCTGCCTTTTCTAAAACTTGATGTTTTATCATAGGGTATACTAAAAATAATGTAATCCGTGTTTTTGTAATCTGTTTCGGCGTCTGCAAAAAAATTTGGAGTGTTCATGTTAATGGAATCATCAATTAGAAGGGGAGTATAGTTTTAATTTTTTCCCTTAAAAAAAAATTTAAAAAAGTCAAAAGTTTTTTTATATATTTCGAACCCACCGTTAAGGGTCTCTTCGTATTACGAACCGTTTTTTGGGATTGGTGGGTGTACTATATATTCAGGTGGGATCATATGCATATTTTGATACAACCTCCCATTTTTGTCTCCTCTTTATAGAGGAATTTTTTTTGCTTACATTTAAGGATTACTCTAGTGGTTTTTAATAAATTTTTTGGTGAGAAACAGATGTGTAGTTAAGGTTTAGTTAAAATCAATTTTAGTTTGTAAAAAGAGATAAATTTAAAAAAAAACGGATTTTTTATGTGTTGCCAGCGAAATCTAGTTAAAAACTATTTTAGCATATTATCCGGTTGGCGGAATTGGTGGATGAACCAAATACTCAGGGGGCATAATATACATATCTCGATACACCTCCTTATTTATGTCTCCTCTTGAGAGTTTTCTTCAAACAAACTCTCTTATAGATATACTCTTTTAATAATTATATATAAAACCTTTCTGGATAAATTGCAGCTAACTGATGTTTATGTTTTGTAAAAACGACAAGTAAATTGAATCGCCTGAAATCTGCTATCCCAATCGGAGCAAGCTCACGGGG